>JAGRAL010000199.1 GCA_020434605.1 Bdellovibrionales bacterium | reverse complement strand
GCTTAGAGTCTTGATTTGATTGTCTTTAAAGTCAGGTAAAACCCAACCATATGTCCAATTCCATAGCTTTTTACTATTAGATAGTGGTGTGTACGCTTCTGGCGTTCCACCAATTAAGAATTCAAATACGTTTGCCTGAACTGTATAAGTAGGAATATCTATTGGAGTGGGCTTATCAAACATAGTTAGCGCACTAAAGTTTTTAGCGGACTCGGCTAGATACTTATTAAGCTTTTCTTCAGCTTCTTTGTTAAGAGGTTTTTTGATTTTTTCTTGGGTCATTCTAACGCTTGTCTTCGCTAAACGGCTTTGCATTTCATCTTGATACTTTAAAAGCTCTGGCCCTATGCTTGCGTATTTCTCTATTGTGTGATGGTAAAGGGGATGAAAAACCCATTCATCTAGTTTTAAGAAAACCATTAAATGTATTGCACCTAAAGTAGCCGTCTTTATAACTGTGACTGCTTTAGCTTGCGGTATTGGTATAAGGTTGGCCACTGTACTAACAGTCATTGCGATATTTCTGATAATAGCAATTCTACCAATTGCCGAACCAACTGCTTTTAAAGCTCCAGGTCCATACGCCATTACAAAACCAGTTGTGATCATCGAAATCGCTGAAGTAGCGTAGCGATAAGCATTTTCAGAGCTAAAAACATCTTTCATTGCTTGTCCGCAAACCTTTTTTCTTTGTTCTATCGGAGAGTTTTGATTTAGTAGCAGGTCAGAACAACCTTTTACAATATTCACTAGATCGTACATTCCATTAGATACAAGACCACCTACTGCCATTCCAAGCTGAGGTATTAAAATTTTCGAAATTCTTAATTTTGCCTTAGGGCTCATTGTTTTAGAAAGTAAACTCGAAAACAATAAAGAGTTCATTGCATAGCTACCAGCTCTGTTACCAACAATGAAGGCCATAAAGCTTGCTTGTCCTAGTGGATCTACTAAGCTTTTTAAATATCGATCTAAAACCAATGGATCATCTTCAGCGGCAGTGATTAATGTCAAAATATTACTTAACCCTAGGCCGTAATAAAATACCATGGACTCCATTGGCAGGTTATGAATAAATTCTTTTACATTAGGTCTCTTGGTTACAGTTTCTGCATATTGTTCGTATAAAGCTTCAGGGGAACCTTGCTTTGAGTAAGAAAAAACTGTCTTAAACGACATGATTTTTCCGGTCTTTGGATCTGAAAACTCAACAACTATATTTTTTCCGGGATTAGTAATTTCAGTTCGTTTTCCATCAGAACTTTCTAACATCGCTCGGGCATTCATTTCATGTTCAGCTAAGGGCTTTTCGTTGGCACTTAATTGAGTAAAATCACCTAAGTTAAACTCGCGAATACCTTGATCTAACAAGAACTGAATATCACTTGCTTTAGCGGGTCTATTTTTTAAAGCTGCTTGAATTGCTGCTGCCAGGGGTCTTTCATCAATAGTCTTTGATCTTACCTGAGCATAGGAAAGACTTGTTTGTAGGGGGCTTAGAATGGCTAAAAACAACAGAAGTTTCTTCATATCTTGGTATAAATATACAAGAAAGATGCCATCTCATTTTGAGACGTTAATATATAAGTAGCTGAAAACAGGGAGCTTTATAATAACAAAAAAGGGGCTTCTGGCCCCTTTAGATGTTTAACTTGTTAAAAAGTAACAATTACTGTCACTACTCTCTAATAATTGTGATCTTTTCGATAACAACGTCTTTTAAAGGTTTACTGCTAGCAGGATTTACCTTTGTTTTTCCAATAGCCTTAACTACGTCCATTCCTTCAACCACTTCACCAAATACAGAGTGCATTTTGTCTAAGTGTGGAGTTGGCCCAAGAGTAATAAAGAATTGGCTGCCGTTCGTATTAGGACCAGCATTTGCCATTGATAAAATACCTTCTTTGCTGTGTCTAAGCTCAGGGTGAAACTCATCTTCGAATGTATACCCAGGCCCACCGCGACCAGTACCAGTTGGGTCACCACCTTGAATCATAAAGCCATCAATTACACGATGAAAAATCACGCCATCATAAAAGTGCTTATCTTTTACTTCTGCACCTGTCTTGCTGTCTTTAAAAGGTTTTGTGCCCTCAGCAAGGCCCACAAAGTTGTCGACAGTTTTTGGTGCTTTAGTGTGAAATAATAAAATTTTAAATTTTCCCATGTTTGTTTCGAATACTGCGTACATTTTTTTGAAGTCCTTTTTTGGTTCGGGTTTTTTGTCTGTTGTAGTTTCTTTTGCTTTGTCTGAGGGACTTGGGCTTTTTGCTTGTCCTTCGGCTACTAAGTGGAACAATAAAAAAGCTCCAAAATAAATGAAAATAATTCTACGTATAGATTTTAAGCTCATTGACCTCTCCTTTTGAAGGAAAGGCCATCTAACAGTGTAAAAAATCTTAGGTCAAGGGGGAGCGGCGCGTGAAAGAACTATAGTCTAAAAAGCTGCCTATTTTTTTGACCACTTTGGTTGGTCGTAATTGTAATTATCAAATGTAATGCGTCTCTCGTTGGTGCCATCTGCATTAGCAATATAAATCTGCTTTTTTCCAGTGCGATCGCTTACGTACATAACAAGTCTGCCATCAGGTGAAAAGGAAGGGTTTTCGTTGTTTGCCATCTTGCCATTTTTCTTTTTAGCAGAGGTTAAGCGAATCATATTTGTTCCATCAGCATTCATCACAAAGATATCAAAGTGAGTTTTGTCAAAGCCAGCAAAGGCTATTTTTTTGCCGTCTGGTGACCATACAGGAGAGGCATTATATTTTCCGGCAAAAGTAAGTCTTTTGACGTTACTGCCACTTGTATTCATTGTGTAAATCATAGCATTGCCACTGCGGTCAGAGGAAAACACTACTAAGTCTCCATCTTTATTTACCTCGGGCTCGACATTCATTGCACCAGCGGGGCCATTTGTCAGGCGCACCTGGTTTCGGCCATTTGTGTCCATTCGATAAATATCAGGATTACCACCCTGGCTGATAGTTAAGTAAATATTTTTATCATCTGGTGTAAACGAAGATCCAGAGTTAATTCCTGCCTTTGTGGATAAGGCAAAGCGCTTTTGTGTATCTAGCTCAAACAAAAACAAATCGGCGTTTCTAGATTTTGTTTTAGAGTTGTAAGCAAACGCTGTATAAGTAATAGATTTTCCATCATAAGACCAGTTAGGGGAAACAGCGATTGATTTATGGTTAGTGATTTTTTTGGCGTTATAGCCATCCCAATCCATTGTGTAAATTTCTTTCCACTTATTTCCAGCGCGGTCGCTAGTAACAACAAGTTGTGAAGTAAACATTCCAGGCTTCTTGGTTAGATTTAATATGATATCGTTAGCAAATGTATGAGCTATAGTTCTAGCTTCATCTATAGAGCCAGTATATTTTTTCGCAACAACAAGTGTAGCTGTGGGTACATAATATAAATACGATTCTAGCTCAATTTTTCCAGCAACGACTTGGTAGCCAGCACGAATTAAAAACTCTGAACCAATTTTTTTCCAGTTATCAAATTTAAAACCATTTGCATATTGAGGAGCCGGGCGTAAACCCACTTTAGCAGTGTCCTCTAGGTAAGCTTTAGGATTTATAAACTCAAAATATGAGCTTACATCTAAATCATTTCTTAACACCGAGTATAGGTCGGCTCCTATTTTTTGATATTGGCTTACTAGGCTCGCGCTCCCTGTATATTGCAGGGGAGTGAGGGCCAATAAACTTTTTTTAACATTCGCATCGGTAACTTTAATGTAGATCCCATCGGATTGTGAGTGCGCACCTAGAGATACGAATAAGCATAAAAAAATAAATAATTTGCGCATAATTACTCCTGTTTTTGAAATTCAATATTAAAGCCGTTAGCTTCTAAAGTGCCACTAAACTTAGATGGAGGCACGGGAAAAGGCGATGCTTTGGCAACTGTTTGCATTGCAACTTCATCGTATGCCTGATTTCCTGAGCTACTAACGATTTGTTTAAAAATAACAAAGCCTCTGCTATCAATTTTTACTTTTACAACAGTCTTTAGGTTGTCTTCACTAAGCCATCTAGGTAAATCCCAGAACCCTTTTACGTGCGAGTCTAATTCGCCTATATAAGCATCGTATTGAAACTTATCTGTACCAGTTAAGGCGTTACCTGCAGCTAAGTTGTTGCCGCGATACTCTTGCTTTTTCAAACGCTCAATGGCGTCCATCTGGCTTTTTTCGTTGTTTACAGTGTTTTTAATTTTATCTAGCGCCTTAAGTTTTTCTAGAGCATTTTTTTGAACATCTTTAATATTCTTTTTCTCTTTGGCTATAGGCACAACTTTTTCTTCAGGTTTTTTCTCTTCTACTTTTTTGGCGGGCTCAGGTTTTTTTTCTTCAGGCTTAGCTTTTTCCTCGGCTTTTTGCGGCGGTCGTGGGCTAGTGATTTTATCGGGAAGCCCAACAATATCTACACGTATTGCAGACTTATAATCTATGATAGGAGAAGAGAATATGAGACTCTTCAGGGAAAAAGCACCCAATACAATCACATGAAATATGACGCTAGATTTGATTTCTTTATGAAAAGGTTTTTCAACCCTTGGGTGTGTTTCCATCATAATTACTGCTTTGGCTCAGTAATGAGTCCAATGTTTGTAATTCCAGCGGCGCGCACTTCGGCCATTACTTCAGCAACAACGCCATAGTCCACGCGTCGATCTGCCTGGATATATATTTGCTTGTTTCTTCTGGTTTCAAAGATAGCTGCTAATTTTTCTTTAAGTTCGTTTAACTGTATTTGAGCGCTTCCAGCAAAAACAGATCGATTTTGTTTCACAACAAGTGTGAATGGATCTTCATTAGTGCTTACACCAGAGGGCGATGTTTTAGGTAAGTCGACTTCGATCCCTTGTTGCATCATTGGAGCTGCCACCATAAAAATGATAAGCAATACGAGCATAACATCGACCATTGGGGTTACGTTAATTTCGCTAATTTTTCCTCTTCTCCCTCTGCTTCCAGAAGGACCTGACATACCCATAATTAATCCAATACAAAGTTACGGCGAATGATATTCAATAGATCAGATTGAAACTGAGCTAGATCCATATCGATAGAATTTAATTTAGTGCTAAAGTGGTTGTAAAAAATTACTGCAGGAATCGCTGCTAGTAGACCAATCGCTGTTGCAATTAATGCTTCAGAAATACCAGGTGCAACTACGGCTAAGTTAGCAGAACCAGTAGCGCCAATCTTTTGAAACGAACCCATGATTCCCCAAACGGTTCCAAACAAACCTATAAAAGGACCTGTGCTGCCTGTGGTAGCAAGAAAGTTTAGTTTGTTTTCTAAAAGATTCATCTCTCTGTCTGAAGAGTTTCGGAGCACTCGTTGAATGTTATCAATTTGTGACACTGAAAATTGCGACTTAGGATTTTTCTTATTTTCTACAATCTTAATTAATTCTTTGTAACCAGATTGAAAGATTTCAGCTAGTGGCGATTCTTTATATTTTCTTAATTCACGGTGTATCTCATCTAACGATTTTGCTTCCCAAAAAAAATCTAAAAATTTGGCGTTTTCAGCGCTAACTTTTTGAAACTCCTTTTTTTTATGAAAAATAATGGCCCATGAAACAACAGACATGGTTACCAATAAAATAAGTGTAAGTTGCACCACTGGGCTTGCAGACATGATAGCGTGCCATGCGCCAGTTTGAACTTTGATTGCTTCTTCGGTTGCGTAGGATTGAGAAAGTATTAAATTAATCATACCCATAAGAGTAAAACTCTCTATCATTGATGACTAGTGATAGGGGGCTGCGGCATTTTAACTGGACGTTAGGTCAGCACTATATGTGGTAGGAGAATCTGTTGTATAAGCCTTGCAACCACGGGTCTGTAGTAGTGGATCGCAAATTAAAAATTTGTTTCGGCGTTGTAACTCATCTTTTGATAAGTCTTGCAACCAAACCTTGCTATCAATATCAAGCCACAAAAAATCAGCAGGAAATGGTGCGATTGTCTCAAGTTTAAGCTTGTGCGAAAGTAAAAAGAAATTTGCCTCAGGTGTGGATAAGCCTGTTAGCCAATGTGGTCGTAATTCGCGAAACTGCAAGAGTACATTTCTAAATGGACTAAACAATAAAACACGCTCTTGTAAATCAAAGGCTTTGATTTGCTCGTTTAGAAGGTAGTTAATATTTTCTTTGTTCTCCATGATTTGAAAAAAGTAATAGTCATTTGGATATTTGCTTAAAATTTTACTAAGCGGGATGCTTTGTCCGTTCACCTTGGCAACGAGGCTATCGTTTTCTATATAAAGAGGCAGACTCCAGCCGATTTGTGGTAAACGTTTTTTGGTTTCAGCCATATTTTTAAGACTTGGATACTCTTCAATACCAGAATCACCCATAACCGAAAAAATAATTGGTCCATCTGATAAAAACGGGTGTTTTCTTGTCATGTGTTCTTGGCTAAGTCCTATGTATCTTAGTGTAAGAACGACACAAGCACTGAGTAGAATACTTACTAAGCTGACAACGAGTAAACGCATACCAAGGTTCTACAGTGATGGTGCTAAAAGTAAATAAGTTAAAAAAATACTTAGATATTGACCATGTATGCATTCTCAGGTAGTTTTCATTTAAATTTTAAACCCTTAGGCATATAACATGTTGAAATTACATAAAAAAGTAGAATACGGTCTTATTGCTTTGAGGCACATGCGCGGTAAAAATGCAGAGCTTTTAACTACCGCAAAAGAGATTTCAGAAATATATCAGCTACCGTTTGATGCAACCTCTAGAGTTTTACAATTACTGTCGTCAGCGTCTTGGTTGGTATCCGAGCAGGGTGCTCACGGCGGCTACAGACTTAGTGATAAGCAATTACAAAACCTAAGCTTGTTTGAACTCATCGAAATCATCGAAGGAAAACAGGGGGTAGTGAAATGTGTAATGACAAATACAAATTGCCCAATAAAAAACAAGTGTAACGTTGTAAGCCCAATGCAAAAGCTAAATGAAAGCTTGCAGGGTTTTTTGCAACAACAAAAAGTGATAGACCTATTTGATAGTCGCAATACTATGCAGGGAGTTTCGTAATGTCAGAAACGAAGAGTATAGTAGAGTCAAAATACAAATTTGGATTTGTAACTGATATTGAAACCAATCAAATCGATAAAGGTCTGAATGAAGATATCATTCGAAAAATATCTGCCATAAAAGATGAACCTGAGTGGATGTTAAACTATCGTTTGAAGGCGTACCAACACTGGCTTACTTTAGAAGAGCCTAAGTGGGCAGACTTAAACTATCCACCGATAGATTACCAGGCCTTAAGATACTATTCCGCCCCTAAGAGCATGAAGAAAAAGCAGTCGTTAGATGAGGTAGATCCAGAGTTACTTAAGACATTCGAAAAATTGGGAATACCGCTGTCTGAACAAAAACGAATCTCTGGAGTAGCCATTGATGCAGTCTTTGATTCTGTTTCAATTGGTACAACCAACAAAGATGTTCTAGAAAAAGTAGGAGTGATATTTTGTTCCATAAGCGAAGCCATTCAAAATCATCCTGATTTAGTAAAAAAATATTTAGGGTCTGTTGTTCCGCACACTGACAATTACTTTGCGGCGTTAAATGCAGCTGTATTTAGCGACGGATCATTTTGCTATATCCCTAAGGGTGTTACTTGTCCTTTAGATCTTTCGACGTACTTTAGGATTAATGCGGGAGAAACTGGGCAATTTGAAAGAACTCTGTTGATTGCCGATGATAATAGCTATGTAAATTACTTAGAGGGTTGTACTGCTCCTCAGAGAGATGAGAATCAGTTGCACGCTGCCGTGGTTGAAATTGTTGCTCTCGAATCAGCGCAAGTAAATTACTCAACAGTGCAAAACTGGTATGCCGGTGATGAAGATGGCAAAGGCGGTATTTATAATTTCGTAACCAAAAGAGGAAAGTGTGCTGGTAAACGTTCGAAAATTTCTTGGACGCAAGTTGAATCTGGCTCTGCCATAACTTGGAAATACCCTAGTTGCATATTACAAGGAGAAGAGTCTGAGGGCGCTTTTTACTCTGTAGCGTTGACAAAAGACCATATGCAAGCAGACACCGGCACCAAGATGATTCACGTTGGTAAAAATACGAAGAGTACAATCATTTCTAAAGGGATTTCAGCGGGTAAATCTAAAAACTCTTATAGAGGGTTGGTAAAAATATTGGCCTCAGCAGAAGGCGCAAGAAATTACTCGCAATGCGACTCTATGTTGGTTGGAAAAGAATGTTCTGCAAATACATATCCATATATTGAAGTTAAAAATAAATCAGCAATTATCGAACACGAGGCCTCTACCTCAAGAATTAGTGAAGACCAACTTTTTTATTTGCAGTCTAGAGGTATTGAACCAGAGGCTAGTATATCTCTGCTAGTAAATGGTTTTTGTAAGGACGTGTTTAAACAGCTTCCCCTGGAGTTTTCAGTAGAGGCCGTAAAGTTAATTGAGTTAAAGCTAGAAAATAGCGTGGGCTAGGAGAAAAGCGGTGTTAGATCTTAAAGAAGTTTTTGCAAGTATTAATGAGAAAGAGATTATTAAAGGACTTAGTCTGACAGTAAAGCCTGGGGAAGTGCATGCCATTATGGGTCCCAACGGCTCAGGAAAAAGTACAATATCAAAAATTTTAGCCGGTCATCCATCTTATGATGTTACAGGCGGAACGATTAGTTACACTCCGGGGTTTGACGCCATTAATCTTTTAGATCTCGAGTCTCATGAAAGAGCCAGAGAAGGTGTTTTCTTGGCACTTCAATATCCGATTGAAATACCGGGTGTGAGTAACTTTGAATTTTTAAGAGCCTCTTTTAATGCTTTGTCTAAGCATCACGGTGTAGATCCTATGCCAGCGGAAGAGTTTGAGATTTTTGTCCAAGAAAAAATGAAGAAGCTAGATATGAATCCATCGTTTTTACATAGACCAGTTAACGAAGGTTTTTCTGGGGGAGAAAAAAAACGAAATGAAATTTTACAACTTCTAGTTTTAAATCCTAAAGTTGCTATTTTAGATGAAACCGATTCTGGCTTGGATATCGATGCACTAAAGATTATTTCAAACGGCGTGAATCAGTATAAAAATAAAAACAACGCTGTAATTATGATTACTCACTATCAGAGATTACTAGATTATATTAAACCAGACTTTGTTCATGTGCTTGCTGGTGGTAAGATTATTAAATCTGGCGATTATACACTTGCACTTGAACTAGAGAAAAAAGGCTATGATTGGCTTACTGAAGGTATGCATTGAGCCAGTTGACTAGTAACTTTAATACAATTTTAAGTCCGCAATCAGCGGATATAAAACTGAATGCACTAAGAGAGGGCGCAAAGAAGTCCTTTTTAGTATCTGCTATTCCCACAAGGCGCGATGAAAGTTGGCGCTATTTGGATCTTAGGCCTATATTTGAATCTTCATACAAGTATGCAAAAGATCAAAAAGTTTCGTTAGAAGAGCAAAATGGCTTTTCCTATAAGATTGTATTTATCAATGGTATCTATGATTCTAGTAGGTCAAAGCTTCCTGATGGGCTTAGTGTAAGCTTACTTTCAGATGCGATAGATAAAGACCTTGTACAGCTAGACAAGCTAACAAACAAAAATATATTTACAAACCTTAATGTTGCCACAGTAAGTACTGGTTATCATATAAGCTGTACTAAGCTTGTCAGCGAGCCGGTAGCCATTCAGCATGCCCAGTCTGTGGATGGAAACTACGGGGCAAATCTAGTCGTAGTTACTATCAAAAGTAATGCCAGCCTATCTGTGCTAGAGGACTCTTCGTGTGATACCCATTTTATAAATAATCAATTGATGGTGCAAGTAGATGCTGGCGGTAGACTTGATTGGACTCAACTGCATCAGTCTAAGACCGCTACCAAATATCAGAATACTGAAGTTTACCTTGATAAAGGGTCTAATTTAAACTTCACACAAGTGAATTTAGGCGGTGGCTTAGTAAGGCAAGATGTAAAGGTAGATATTAAAGCAGCAGACGTAAACGCTAGTTTACAAGGTTTATATCTTCTTAAGGATAAGCAAGTCGTTGATAACCATATTGCTGTTAATCATTTATCTCCAAACTCCACTTGTAAGCAAAACTATAAGGGAATTCTAGACAATACTGCTAGAGCTGTTTTTGATGGAAAAATATTTGTGGCAGTAGGCGCTGACGGAACAGCTGCCTCTCAACTTAATAAAAATATCCTACTTAGTAATACTGCCGAGGTAGACACTAAACCACAATTAGAGATTTATGCAGACGATGTAAAGTGTAATCATGGTGCAACTTTAGGTAAGTTTTCAGATGAGGAGTTGTTTTATTTTTCGTCTAGAGGAATTGATAAAGCTGCTGCGATCCATATGTTGTCTTCTGGTTTTGTTAGAGATGTGTTACTGCATATCGAAAACGCTGAAATACAAAAATATTTAATGCCCCTTATAGATAAACAGTTAAAAGATTACTCATTTTAGGAAAAGCATGAACTTAGAAGAAATACGCAATCAATTTCCGATTTTACATAGAAAGGTGAATGGTCATCCGCTGATTTATCTAGATAACGCAGCAACTACGCTTAAGCCAAAATCTGTAGTGGATGCGATTAGCTCTTATTATCTAAACGAAACTTCAAATGTGCATAGAGGGATTCATTTTTTGAGTTCGCAAGCTACAGAAAAATACGAGCAGTGTAGAAAGCTAGTGGCAGAGTTTATAAACGCAAAATCAGAAACAGAAATTATCTTTACCTCTGGTACTACTGGTGGTGTAAATCTAGTT
>JAGRAL010000198.1 GCA_020434605.1 Bdellovibrionales bacterium | reverse complement strand
GATCCCTTCCTTCAATACTTACATATTCTTTTACTTTTATATGGTAAGGAAGAAGAGAAAACCTTGCCGGATAAAATCCAAAAACACCTTTTAAAGCAAAAAGGATTCCTTTATCATTTCCTGTCATGGCAGCTGCATCTAAACCGTAATCTAGAAGTTCTTGCCCCTTTGATTTTTTAGACCTTAACTTTATAAACGTGTGACCAAAGAGTGATGAGGCAGAAGACATATAACTAGAAGCAAAAATAAGACTAACCTCATCTAATGCTAAAAAATCTTTCCACTCTTGCCAGTACCTGCAAAGTCGTCTGTTTTTTTTATCAATATTAAAAGTTTTAAAAATAAAGTCTGTCCGCGCCGGAAATCTACACTGCGGATCTTGTCTCGCATCGCCTGTAAAGGGAGACAATATGGCATTGTAAGTGGCAGTCAGTTCCTCTTCAGGTGAGCGCGATTGAGATAGAAAGAATTTTTCAGATGTGACAAGAGAGTGATTTTTTTGAATATGTAGTAGAGTCAACCACTCTCTGGATTTTGCTGCTGACGAAATGTCGGCAGCTTGTATATAGGTAAATAAGACCAGGTAGGCTAACATTTTAAAATACTACTAAATGTTAGCTCAATGGCAATTATTTATAATGACGCTGTCTCGGTTGTGCTTACACAAGTAGAGTGCGGAATCGTTTTATAAATATTTGTAACAAGCTCTTCAGATGATACTTCTTGGCTAGTAACAATCACTGCATAGTTAGTTTGCGCAGAGGTTGAAAACATTTTTACCTTTTCACCAGTACAGCCGTAAAGTGTAGCAAGAGCTTCTAGACGCTCCCCTTCTCCTTTTGCCATTTCTTGTAAAAGCTCTTTTTGATTGGATTTTACGTATATTTTAATTTCTTCATCATTTTTAATAATTGAAGAAGCAGAGCAATTAGAGGTCCCAAAAGTAATTCCTAATGGTTGAGTAAACAAATATGAGTTTGTGGTTAAAGACAGTAACTGCTGCACTTTAGCGTTCTTTGAAATGATCACGGAACCCAATCCACAACCTGAATCGCCAGCAAATGCTGAAAAAGAAAATAAAATTATAGACAACAATGCGATCATCTTCATAAGAACTCCTTTTCTTAAAATGAAAGATTTAAAAAATATATTACTTAAATAATTGTTTTAAAATTTGAATATCACCAACGAGGCGTTTTAGATCTCGTTGCACTTGCAAAAGATCGTTACTAATCGTCTTGTATTCGTTAATACGCTTCACTTCGTGTTTTGTATTATTAAGGATCTTTCTTGCTCCCTCGATAGAGAATCGATCACGATGTAAAAGTTTTTGAATCATCAGTGCCGTCTCTACGTTCTTGCGAGTATACATTCTTTGGTTATTGCCTGATTTTTTAGGATTCAAATCTTCAAATTCAGTTTCCCAGTAGCGGAGCACGTATTGCTTAACTCCGAGAATTTCTGCCACTTCACCAATTTTAAACGCTAGCTTGTCTGGTATTTTAGATAGTTTCTCAAGGTAGTTTGCATCTACTAGTGACAATGGCATATCAACAGTAGCTGCCTTATCATCTGTAGTACTAACAATAGGCGGGTTTTCACCCTCTGGTAAAAATTCCATCTAGTCGTCGTCCTCTACGATTCCTGTCAGATCTTCGCCATTCAAGATAGCCTTTAAAACTTGGCTAGGTCTGAATGTTAAAACTCGTCTAGGAGAAATTGTAATTTGATCTCCAGTTTGTGGATTGCGCCCGATACGAGATTTCTTTTCGCGAACGATAAAGTTACCAAAACCTGATATCTTTACTTTTTCACCTTTTTCAAGAACCTCTTTTAATGAGTCAAATACTAACTCGACATATTCAGAGGCTTCTTTTTTAGAAAAGCCAATTTTCTCGTACACATTTTCAACGATGTCAGCTTTTGTCATTGTCGATTTACTTTGATTTTGGCCGCTCATATCCATCCTTTACTTCTATACTTAAAGGCTACCAACTAGCCGGAAACTTTCAAGTTTTTTATAAAACCATAGGGTTAACGCACTTCAGCGTTAAACTTTACCTTCACTGCATCCATGATTTTTGATTGTAATTCAAGCAACTGCTCTTCACTCATCGTTTTATTCTTATCTTGAATCAAAAGACGAAATCCTAAAGATTTTTTTTCTTCACTTAAATTACCACCTTCAAACGCATCAAAAACCTTAATTTGCACAACAAATTCTGAGAAGTGGGACAAAATATATTTTTCTACTTCACCCGCAGCTACCGTCTTATCACAAACAAATGCCAAATCTCTTTCTACAGCAGGGTATGCCACTAGTGGCGTCGCCTTAATTTGTTTTATAAAGTATTGGCTTATGTTTTCTATATCAAACTCCGCAAAGGCCACATCAGCACGGATTTTTTCATCCACTTTTAACTTAGGATGAATACTACCAATTACACCGTATGGCTTTCCTTGAACTAAAAGCTGCGCTGTTTGCCCTGGATGTAAAAACGAAGGACCACGACTTACTTGCTTCCACTCCCAATCCGTAAGGCCCATCTGCAAGAAGAGATTTTCAATATTCGCTTTTAGAGCAAACACATTTAAATGGTTTGATGTTTTCCATAAGTTTTCATCTTTGCCCCAAAATACAAATGCTAAACGTTGTGACTGCACATAACCTTGAGAGCCTTTCTTGAATACCTGTCCAAGTTCAAAAAGTTTTCCACTTAAATTACCTCGTCGGTAATTTAGACATAGGTTATTAAATAGTGAGTAAATCACAGAAGTTCTTAGAACATTAAAATCTTCACTCAATGGGTTTAGTATTTTTACAGGTTCACTTACCGTTGCTAAACCTACTTCCTCTAAAAGTTTCTCATCGCCCAAAAAGAGTTTCTGTCTTGCTTCATTTGTAAAGGCGTAGTTAAGAGCTTCACAAATGCCATATAGACTTAATTTTTCACGAATCGAAGATAACAATTCATAGGATTTCACATGCGGTGTAGGCTCACCACTTACGTTTGGTGGGTTTGCAGGAATTTTATCATAACCTTCAAGCCTAGCGTACTCTTCCACTAAATCTTCAGCGATGTTTAAATCCACTCGAAAACTAGGAGGAACTACTGTAAACGTTTTGCCCGTGCTATCTACCTTACAGCCCAAACGAGTCAACCAACTAGAAAGTTTTTGCTCGTCAACGTTTATACCCATTTTTTGACTTACAAAATCTGTATCGATTGTGATCGTAGATTTTGTGATCGGTGTTGGGTAAAAATCGTGTATATCTGTATACGCTTCTCCGCCGGCAACTTTTAAAATCAATTCGGTAGCTCGGTCTAAAACTTTTGCATTTGCAGTTGGATCTACTCCTCTAGAAAAACGATAGCCTGAGTCAGTCTCAATCCCATGTTTTCTAGATGATCTTCTAACTGTTTGAGGTACAAAGTAAGCGCACTCAATAAAAATATCTTTAGTAGTTTCGCTCACACCAGAGTTTTTACCACCCACAACTCCTGCCATACCAACAGGTTTTTTGGCGTCGTATATCATCAACTCACTGCCATCGAGTGTGTATTTAGTGCCATCTAAGCTAGTAAACGACTCGCCTTTGTTAGAGGTAGCCACACGAATCTCATCCCCCTCTAAATACTCTACATCGTAGGCATGAAGTGGCTGACCTGTTTCTAACATCACATAGTTTGTTACATCTACGATATTATTAATAGAGTTAAGGCCAAGAGCTTCTAACCTTTGCTTTAACCAACCAGGGCTATCCCCTACTTTAACTCCACGAACATAACGCCCAGTAAAGCGAGGACATAAATCCCCGTTGCTTACACTTAGTGAAATCATTTTTTGTGTAGATTCTTTACTAAGAGCCGGCGTTTGAAAAGGAGAGCGAAGTGGCTTAGCTAAGATACAAGATACTTCTCTAGCTAAGCCAAAGTGGCTTAAACAGTCGGCTCTGTTAGGAGTTACCTTTAGTTCAAAAAACACATCATCTAAATTATAGTACTTAGAAAAATCAAGACCGACTTTTGCATCACTTGGTAAAATTAGTAGTCCGCTTGATTCGGAAGATAAGCCCAATTCTTTTTCAGAGCAGAGCATCCCACCTGAATCTACGCCACGAAGTTTAGTTGCCGTAATATTCATGCCGTTAGGAAGATTAGCACCAGGGAGCGCTACAATAATTTTATCTCCCTCTTTGTGATTTTTTGCTCCACATACTATTTGATGCACAACGCCTTCACCAGTTGAAACCTGACAAACACTTA
>JAGRAL010000197.1 GCA_020434605.1 Bdellovibrionales bacterium | reverse complement strand
ATTTCCTAAAATAAATTTCTATAAAAGAGGTGAGTGCATGTTACGTAATCCATGGTTTTTATTTTCAATGTCGATTTTTTTATTTTTAGGTTCATGCGTGTACATGATTACAAACACCGTAGGGCGCTTGGCTTCTTCTGATGTTGCTAGTGTGAGTGAAGATTCAATTCTTTACATAGACCTAGAAGGTGTCATTGTAGATGGTGCAGAAATTTTAGAAGATCTAAGAACCTATGCAAAAGAAGATAAAATTAAAGGTGTATTAGTCAGAATCAATTCTCCTGGTGGGGTAGTTGGACCTTCTCAAGAAATTTACTCAGAGCTTCTACGCATTCGCGAAGATTTAAAAAAACCAGTGGTTGTTTCTGCCAACGCATTAATGGCAAGTGGTGGTTACTATGTCGCTTCTGCTGCGGATAAGATTTTTGTGAATCCAGGAACCTTAATGGGGTCTATTGGCGTAATTATGGAGTTTGCGAATCTTTCTGATTTATACTCTTGGGCAAAGATTCAACGATATGCTCTAACAACAGGTGCATATAAGAGCACAGGAACTGATACAAGAGCTATGCGTGAAGATGAAAAGCAACTACTACAGACATTGATCAACGAAGTACAAGAGCAATTCAAGGCGGCCGTTGTTAAGGGTCGTAAGTTACACCAAGATCAAGTGGATGCGATAGCAGACGGCAGAATACTAACTGGCGAAATGGGTGTAAAACTTGGTTTAGCAGATAGTCTTGGAACAGAAACAGATGCCATACACCAACTTGAGGATTTAACGGGTTTAAAAGATGCTAAGTTATTTAAGCCAAGACAAGCTCAACAAGAGTTCATGTCATGGATTGGAAAAGGTAAAAGTCTTTTTCCAGGAAGCCAAATGTCAGAAAGCGTAAATGCTATTTTGCCACTGGCTTTGTTTGGTAAGCCACTATATTTAATGCCACAATACATTAAGTAGAGGAATTGAAAATGAAGAACACAGGATGGCCTAAGGATAGAGGGCAATTATTTAACCCGGAAAGAAAAGCTTACCACAGTGGTAAAAAGTTAAAGTCTTGTGTTTTTTGTGAAGCTAAAGCTAAAAAACCAAGTTTTGATAATTTGGTATTATATAGAAACTCTACGTTCATGATTATTTTAAATAAGTATCCATACCATATTGGGCATATGATGGTAATGCCGACTAAACACAAAGGTGATTTGTGGAGTCTAACTAAAAAAGAATATATGCTTGTGCAACTTGCGATTCGTGAATGTTTAGCTGCTTTAGAAAGTGAATACCAATGCCAAGGCTTAAATATGGGGATTAACTTGGGACGTGCAGCAGGAGCCGGGATTCCTGATCACATTCACTATCACTTAATTCCTAGATGGGTAGGGGATTGTAACTTCTTCCCGCAAATTGCTAAGACAAGAGTATTTACAGAAACCTTAGAGCAAACGTATTACCGTCTTCAACCAAGAATTGAAAAAGCCATGAGGAAAGTGAAGTGATTGATTTTTCAAAATTTGAATTAGACCATGTAGCTATCGCTGTAGAGAGTATCGAAACATCACTTCCGTTTTACCAAGCATTGGGTTTTTCTTCTCATCACATTGAGGATGTTCCCAGTGAAAAAGTACGTACCTGCTTTTTATCTTTAGCTAACAATGTGAGTGTTGAACTTTTAGAGGCAGTAGGTGATGAAAGCCCAATTACTAAGTTTTTGCAAAAACGAGGACCTGGAATACATCATATGTGTTACAGAGTAAAAAATATTGAGGCAGTGGTTGCTCAGGTAAAGAAGGCAGGCATTCAATTGATCAATGAAACTCCACGTCAAGGCGCTCACAACTGCAAGGTTGTATTTGTACATCCAAAGTCTAGTGGGGGAGTATTAATTGAGTTTAGTGAAAAAATGAGCGATTCTTAAGTCATGAATCGCGGTCAATATTCTATAGCTCAGCCCCCATTTACTCCAATGGTGAAAAAGCTAATCATAGTGAATGCAGTTGTTTGGATAGGAATTCAGCTAATACTAGAAGGCTTTATCTTACCTGAAGTACAGATGGTTTCTTTTTTTGGTTTAGTGCCATATGCCTTTTTAACCAAGTTTCATTTTTGGCAAGTTTTTACCTACATGTTCTTACATAGCTTAGATATTCTGCATATCGCTTTTAATATGCTATTATTGTGGTTTATCGGTTCTGAGCTTGAACTTAAATGGGGCTCAAAAACCTTTTTATTCTACTATTTATTCTGTGGAATCGGTGCTGGGCTTATCTATGTGTTTGGTTATGCCATGCTATTTATATTTGGTTACCAGCTTGAGATGGCCTTCGTTCCGGTGGTAGGAGCCAGTGGAGCTATTTTTGGCTTACTCCTAGCGTATGGAGTTATTTTTGGTGATAGAACCATGTATTTTTTGATGATCTTCCCCATGAAGGCCAAGGTTTTTGTGATTATTATCGGGGTGGTTGAACTCTTGATGATGTTAAAAGGGGGAAGCGGTGTTGCTAACCTGGCTCATATCGGTGGTATCATCTCTGGGGTCATATTTTTATGGTTTTGGACGCTTAAGCGTCAAAATAAGCCATTATTTAAGCGAAGTAAAAATAGACCAAAACTCCAATTAGTGATAGATAACGACAAGGATGATGATTCTAAAAAGTACTGGCACTAGAGGAGCTAAATTATGAAGCACAATAAAGCCTTAGAAAGACAAAAATTTGATTCAAGATTAATTAACTGGAACATCAAACGTGGCGTTATCACTGAGAAAGAATACCAAGAGCATTTAAAGACTCTTAGCGATTCTTCAGATAAAGCGCGTCCTATGGATATTGATGTAGAAGAGGATACTACTCTTAATTAGTGTTTTCTGATGAGCTGACAGCTCTTGTTTTTGATAAGAAGCTGTTAGCCCCAAGTTCTGCCTGTACGATGTCTTTTTCTACAGGCGACCATTCTTCAGCCACAATTTTAAAGCCCAAACCTTGTTTTCTCTGAATATATAAAAACTTTTCGCCAAAATCTTCGTGTTGATCTGAAGAGTAGCGTTGCAAACTACGAACTAAAATATTTCCATCTACTTCGTAAATAACTGGGTCAGAAAAGCTAACACTTATCTTTTCGTAAGTAGTGTTGAGTTTTTGTTTATAGCTTTGCCACTTTTCTTTGTTCATTCTTGAAGAGTAAAAGTCTTCCGCATAATGGCTCATATAAGAAGTGATGTCTTTAGACTCCCAGGCATTTTGCCAAGACTTTATAAATGCCTCTAATCCACCAGCTAGTTTTTTGTGTTCTTTAAGAGGCATCATATCCAGGTGGTTAAAGACCAAGATAGGAGTCTTTTTAAGAGTGATATTGTTACTTATCTCTAAGATGTCATCGTTTCTTATGACGACACATCCTCTTGAGCCTCGGCTTAGTGGTACTGTATCTGGTACGGCGTGAAGCCAAATCCCATAACCGGTTTTTCCGGCGCGCTTATCAAAAAGGTTTGGATAATCCATGGTAAAAATTCGCACACCATAAAGATCAAAATTTACTTTATAACCATCTTTTTGTTCGTTAAAAAAGTAGATTCCCTCAGGAGTTTTTTTATCACCAGAAGCCATTTTTGCTCCAGCGTTTTGTCCTTGATCGCTATCATATTCTTTTACAAGTTGATAAGGGTAAACATCGGTCTTCCACACAGATAGTTTTTTGCGACTTTTATCAACAGTGATCACATATGGTGGATAATAAGAACCACCTGCACCAGACCAGATGCCACCAGGTACTGTGTCAGCAGCAAGTGCGTAATTAAATATCAAAATGAGAAAGTGATAAAATATCATTTATTATGTTTTCCTATTTCCATTCAATAAAACCCAGGTCCTATTGTCAACTATAGAAGTCATCGGTTTCTGCTGTAAAAAAGTTCATCAAAAAATGTCTCATTTTGTAAAATTTGAGAGTGAAAAAATACTTTAGTCTAGTTTGTATACGGCCGATAGTCTTAATGTATGGCAGAAGAAAATGTAAATTCTGATGAAATAGCTGAGAAGCCACCACGAGACTGGAAAAAGCTTCTAGTCTTGCTGTTTGTTGTAGTCAATGTTGGCGGAGTCGGCGCTGGGGCTTTTGTAGTATACAAAAACAGCATTGGCTATGTTGCAGATCCCCTGCAAGAAAGAATTGAAAAAGAAAAATATGTCGAGCGCATACGCTACTTTGAAGACAAGCCTATTGTTTATACGATGGATCCATTTGTAATTAATTTAACAGGGAAACCTTCAAAAACAATTCAATTAGAATTGTCTCTAGAGATGTTAAGCGAAGTGGGCTACGAAGAGGTTATTAGTAAAACTACAGAAACAAGAGATAAAATTGTTAGAATCTTAAATGAAAAATCATATAAGGATCTTGAAAGTATTCAGGGTAAATTGATACTTAAAGATCAAATCACAGTGGCTTTAAACCAGTATTTAAACTCAGGTGTGGTTAAGGGTATTTACTTTACAAACTTTATTGTTCAATAATTTTTCAATATTCCTAAATTTCGTTTTTCCATTAACCAAATAGGGTCGCTGACTTGTCTTATTTTAAATCACCAAAGTGATTAAATTAAATATATAAGACCTTAGGTTGGTACGATTTGAACTCTTTTTGTCATAAGACTATACAGTTA
>JAGRAL010000196.1 GCA_020434605.1 Bdellovibrionales bacterium | reverse complement strand
AAAAGCAGATTCTTGTCTCATGATTGATAGGATCAATTCAGAGCTAACCCCAAATTTTTCAGCGTTTTGAGCAATCAAATCTAGGTAGGGACTTGAGTAAAAGAATTCAGGATCTACAGAGACTAATTTGTTTCTTATCTCAGGATCAAAACCACTGATTCTGACAAAGAGTCCGCGATAATCTTCAGCGAGCTTATAGAACTTTAAAGTGTGTACTTGCTCCTTAAAACTCATTTTTTCTAAAGGAAGAGTTTTTAAAAGTTTGTGTGAAGCGTCCAATTCTCGTACAGCGATCAGCCATAAAAGATAGGATTCAGTATCTTTTTCGGATGTTAATTTTTGCTTTTTGATTTCATAATCAGAATCAGCTAGTAGCGTTGGGATTTCTTTTTGTAAAGTTTCATAAGCTAAGACACCGTAATAACCATAAGGATCTAAAGTAATTAATTCATTTAAAATATCATCCGCTCTATCATCTTCGTTGATGTCTTTTAAGCTAACCGCTTGCCAATACATAAATTTATTTTTAATAAACGGAGATGAAGCAGACGCCACTAAGCGATCAAAGTAATCCACCGACTCTTGATAGAACCCCATTTTTCTTAAGTTCCACGCTTTTAACCATAATAACTTTTCTAAAATGTCTTTTGACTTTGAAGGCTGTGCTAGTGCAAGGTCGGCTTGCTCGATCGCGCCATCAAAGTCGCCTCGTTCTTCATCCATTCTAGCTAACAACCAATACACTTCTTCAGTACTTTCTCGTCCGTCCAGCAATTTGATTGTTTTTTCAAGCTCACGGCGAGTGTCTTTAATCATGCCCTCTGTCCACATAGTGCGGGCTAACTCAATTTGTGTGTTTAGAAATTCTCTTTGATAAAAGTTACTCTTTTTGTTCTTTGAGAAATATCTTTCTACAAAACGTCCTAACTGTTGTGTTGCTAATACATATTTTTGTTTATTGTGCATTAACTTGTAAGTCGCACGAATTCCTTTAAATGCTCTTACTTTTTGGTTGTAGGTAAAACCTTTGTTAGCAATTACAGCTTTGTAGTTGGCAATTGCTTTATCAAATTTTCTGGCTTTACGTAAATCATAAGCGATATCTAGCGTATCTGATTTTTTAGGATTGGGTTTTAATCTTGGTGCTAATCGGTACAAACGATCGCGGTAGCTAGATAATAATTTTTCGTCCCCTAATTTACTAGCGGCCTGAATTGCTTCCTGCATGTAAGCAATTTTTTGTGAAGGGATTAAGGACTCTTTAGATTTCATAAGAGCTAATGTTGAGAGCTCTTTGTAATTATTTGTTTCAGATGCTTTGGTGTATGCTAAATCTATATGTAGATCATGTAGCCAAACCTCATCTTTAAAGTAGGAAACATCAAACAAGGTTTTTGTATCTTCGCTGGTTTGGCAAACCTCTTGGCTACGTAAAAATGCTAACTTTTGTAGTGGAAAGCCTCTAGTCTTCGATAATTGAGTAAACAACTGACAAGAGTATTGTGGGTTTTGCGTTTTCCAAGTGCGTGCTCGCATGTAGTTGGCCCACCAAGAAGTGATCTCACTGTCTTTGTTTTCAGCCTCGATAGTTTTTAAATAAGTTTCAACTTCTTGTGGACTACGCTCTTGATCAAAAAACGTATAAGTATTCATCGGGCTTAACTCTAAAGCCTGTTTTGTAGAAACAGAACTACAGCGAATTGCTGTGAGAATAAAAATAGTTAATAGAATGAAATACTTCATACTATTAGGATAGGTTTTTAGATAAGTTTCTGCAATAAAAACGGGAAAAAATAGTTCATAGACCTTTGTCTTGCGTTAGTTCTTGTAAGACTTGTTTCAGTTCAAGTCGCTGAGTGGCGTCTGATGCGAGTAGAGAATGAGGGAAGTCTTTCCACACCCAGGTTCGTCTGTACTGCATAAGAGAGTTTTGCTTTTCTGTGTCTCGCAAAGGGTCATCTTCATTGGTTAATAAGTATAAGTTATTTTGTTCTTTAAGGATTCTAGGGTTAGACTTCGCTTTTAGTAGCGTATGCCACACCTCTGGTTTCTTGCAAACTTCTAGTAGTTTTGATTTTAGGAGATCGTTTGGTTTAGGGTGAAGGTATGAGTCAATAAAACCACTGCTTTTAAATCTAGCTAGTCGCTTTAAGAAAGAATTTTTTAAAACAGGTATCTGTAGCCAAACAGGCTCAGGACTAGTCCTTTTCCAGATCGGGTTGATCAGTAAAATCTTTGAGTGCCTAATGCTTGTGTCGGGCCTGGATACGAAGGCATTAGAATCTGCTATAACAATTTGGTTTTCTAGGTTGTCTGGGGCTTCAAGCCACTCGTAGTCAGGATAGTTTTGGCGAAGGTGTGTAAGAACCATTTCGCCAAAAGGATAAGACGGTAAATAATAAAGCTTAGTATTCACTAGCTTGTGTAAATGGATTTGTGCCTCTATCAAACTCGTAAGTAAGGTATACGGCGATGTAGTTAAATGCATCTGATACATCAACCCCAAGCTCTGCAAAAAGATACGTATTTTCCCAGTTTGGATGCTTATACTTACTACCTAAAATAAGCTGTAGTGGATCATTGTCGTTATTGTCGGTTAAGGCTAAGTTAACGGCCAAAGCAGTGTAGGGAGTCACATAACCCATATCTGTTTCAAAGCCTTTGCTAACAAAAGCTTTAAGATTTAACAAAGTGTCCGAATCTCCACTTTCGCTTGCTAGTGTGGTTCCAAAAATAAAGCCAATAGCCGGTTGTTTCTCAAAATCCGGAAAGGGTACATACTTGAATTGTAAGCTACCAAAAAAATCTTGCGCGCCTGTGCCGGCTTCTAGCAATAATTCGGTACTTTCATTGAGCCCCATGTCAAAGTGGCCGGCCAAATTGATACCATCATTTTCATTTAAAACGCCCTGAAGTTCAGCTCCAGCGCGAAACTTATCCTCTGGTAAAATGCTTCCTTCTGTCAGTAAGCCTAAGTAGGCATGCGAGAATTGTAAGAACACAAATAATATAGGCAACATAAGTCCTCCAGTAAGAGAGATACTAAACCATTCTCATTGCCAAAGCCAAAACCTTTTTGCTAGGTTACATGAAGCAAAAAAGGTGGATCATGTTATTAGTTAGCGTAATATTAGCAGTTTTATCAATTCTGGGCTTTGTATGTGCATTTTATTATCGCACTAAACTCTGGAGAGTCACACAAGAGCTTCATTTTGAACAATCAAAACTGTTTGAGCAAGAGAAACACTTTAAAACTATGCAAGAGGCGGCGAAAGATTCTTTTCAAGCTATTGCTTCGCAAGCTTTGGACAAAAACAATGAACGCTTTCTACATTTAGCTAAAGAGCGTTTAGAACAAAAAACGATAGAAGCTAATTCTCAGTTAGATCAAAAGACCTTAAAATTTGAGCAAATGGTAAAGCCCATCAGTGACTTGTTATCTAAAATGGAAAGTGATTTTCAACGCATCGAAAGAGAAAGAGGGGAGCAGTTTGGTCGCCTTACCGAGGGTTTAAAATCAGTATCTGATATTAGTGAACAGCTTAGACTTGAAACTAAAACTTTAACTTCAGCACTTAGACGCCCTGAGGTTCGTGGAAGTTGGGGAGAAATGCAGCTAAGGCGAGTGGTTGAGCTAGCCGGGATGACTTCTTATTGTGATTTTAGTGAGCAAGTGACAGGAAGATTAGAAGACCAGCTTCTTAAGCCCGATATGGTGATACATTTACCCAACAATAGGCAAATCATTGTGGATGCAAAGGCTGTATTAGATGCTTACCTTGATGCCATTGAAGCTGAGACAGAAGAAAATCGCAAGGTCGCTTTAATAAGACACGCTAAGAATCTGCAATCTAGAGTAAAAGACTTAGCGAAAAAATCATATTGGGATCTTTTTGAAAATAGTCCTGATTTTGTGATTTTGTTTATTCCTAATGAAGCTTTGTTAGCTGCAGCGCTTGAGATCGACCGAAATTTGATTGAAGATGCAATGAAAGACAAAATCATTATTGCCAGCCCTACTACACTAGTAGCGGTCTTAAAATCTATTGCTTACGGGTGGCAGCAAGAAAAAGTTCATCAAAATGCTCAACATATTTTAGATACAGCTAAAGAATTTTATGATCGTTTACAGCCGTGGCTAAAAAACTTGGATTTACTAGGTGGTAAGCTAGAGAGCGCAGTAAAGTCATACAACGACAGCATGGGATCACTTGAATCTAGAGTCTTACCATCGGCTAGAAAGATAAAAGACTTAGGGTTTCAAGATAGGGTAGACCTGCCACAGTTAAAAGGAGTCGAAAAGACAGTACGTAGTACCGCTTTTTCAGAGTCAGAGAACTAGAGAGAATTAACCAACAGTTTCAAGAATAATATTTAATCGCTCGATCAAATCTTTTGAAGAAATAGGTTTTACAATATGGTCCGTAAAGCCATGTTGGATACTACGCTCTTGCTCTTCTTTCATAGCATGAGCCGTTAGGGCAACAATGGGTCCATAAAAATCTAGTTCTTTTAATTCGTTGAAAGTTTCAAAGCCATTTTTTATCGGCATTTGTAAATCCAGTAAGACAAGGTCATATGGTTTTTCTTGTGCTAATTTGATCGCTTCCATTCCAGAGACAGCGTAATCTACGTTAGCACCTGCATTTCTTAAGTAAATTTCAAATAGCTGACCATTTTCGATAGCATCATCCACGATTAAGATACGTACACCAGATAGAGCTGAGGCGCCGTTAGAAACAGATGGCTTAGAAGCATCGGCAATATTGGTAGATAAAGAATCAAAGCGTGTTGAAGAGATGGTCTCTGGTAAAATAAAAAACTTAAACTCACTACCACGGTTTAGTTCAGAGCTAACTAATTCTACATCACCACCTAATACCTTAGCGATTTTTTTAGATAGTGCTAGACCCAATCCTGTTCCGCCGTACTTTCTGTTTAATGAAGAGTCAGCCTGTGAGAAAGGTCTAAATATTTTCTTCTGGGTTTCTGGGCTCATACCAATCCCAGTATCTTTAATATTAAATGAGAGTATTCCTTGCGGGCTTATACCCATGCGCACTTCCACCTGTCCCTCGCCAGTGAACTTGATTGCATTGCCGATAAGGTTAAATAGGATTTGTTTTAATTTAATTCGATCTGTTTCGATAGTTTCAGGAATAGAAGTAGTGCTTTTAAAGATTAAATTTACATTTTTCTCTCGAGCTTTCACATTCATTAATGAAAAAATCTCATTTAAAAATTGCTGCAAGTTAAATGACTCGGTATTAAGAGAATAGTTTCCGCTCTCAATTTTAGAGACATCTAAAATCTCATCAATCAAGCCAAGTAAGTGAGACGCGTTTTTGTTGATAATGTTTAGTGACTTCCCAATTTCTTCTTTTGACGGGGAGGTTTTGGTTAGTAGCTCTGTATAACCTAGGATTGCTGTCATCGGTGTTCTAATTTCGTGACTGACGTTTGCAATAAAATCTGTTTTAGCCCGGTTGGCACTTTCGGCATCCATCAAGGCCTTCATGATATCGTGCTGCTGGTCTTTTAAGGTAGTGATTAGTGGCTTAAACACCATAAACCAAATGATTAAAATCTCAGTTACACAAAGTAAAAAGATCAGAAGGCTTAAATATTTTCCTCTCTCAAGTATTCTGTCACTCTCACTTCGATTGATACGAATAAGGCTCTTATATAAAGGTCCTAGCTCAGACATAGAGTTATAAATAATCGAGTTAACCTTTTTTTGATAATTTCTAATAAAATTGGGGGTAATTTCTGTCGCTTCTTCTGCGTTTACTAGAAATTCGTTTAGCATGGGCTCAATCTCTAAACTTTTGTAGGCAATAAAAATTCTTTTGATGGAAGGAGATCTTTCTTGGTTCAATAAAAAGTTAATTTCAGCATTGTTTTCAATGATATGATTTAATTTATTGTTAATTTTTCTACGTGTATCTAAAAACTCACGAAAGCTATTTGTACTTAAATTGATTTGACTGGCATTAAGAGCAACCGTTCTAAATAGTTCAAGGTTGTCGGCAAACAAATAAGAAAGCTGACTCAATCGTTTTTGTTCGTGTATGACGTTGTTTTGATGGTATGTGAAAGTATAAGAAATGCTAAACGCTAAAGTAAAGCCAAGGGTTGCAAAAACGTAAAAGCGATAATTAGAGCGTTTACTAATATTTGCTTTATAAGTGCGTACGAGTTGTTGAATGTAATTATCTATTTTCATATTTCCCCAAAAGTCTAACCCCTTAATACAAAACTAAATCGCTTTATTCAAGATTTACTATCTTGATTTTAGCATTTTCAACGTACGAACACTAGCCACCAAATCATTGTAACTAGCATCTAAAGCCTCTTTGTGAGCCGCAAACTCATATTCGTCTTTGATTCGCATTGTTTCTACTCTTCTAGCTAGAGCGTAAAACTGACCGTCAATTTCTTTGAACTCATCATTACTAAGGTGGAGAGGGATAACACTTTCTTTTAACAAATTTATATTGCGCAGTAAGATCGAGCTATAGCTCTTTACTTCCTCTTCAAATGAACTGGGCTTCGAAAAATTGGTATTACCCGCAAAGCTAATCGCAGCAAAGGTAATACCTATAAGTATAAATATAAAAAATTTTACCGACTTCATTTCCCTCCCACTCCATAGTGAATGTTTTAAATAGCCGGTCGATTCACTTGGTGCTGATTATTTAGTACATGGTGGTTATTATGAATCACCTCAATGTGGTTCATTTCAACATATACTAATGCTTCTGTCTTCTTTCCTTGCGGATTTAAAGTTTTATAGGCGCTTTTCTCAAAATCACAAAGATTCTGATCAGAGATAGAAGCGCTTCCTTGCATTCGAGTGTAGCGACCCAGCTTTGGGTTATACACACTAACTGTTACAGATCTATCTAATCTAATGTGTTGTAGAAGCTCTGATTCTTTGTCACAAGAAATGCAAATTGCTTTGGTTACAGGATTTAATAAAAAATGAATATTGTGTGCCTTTGTTTCATTGTGACCATTTTTAGTGATTATGTATCCGTACTGAATCTCTTTCATGTTGTCCTCCGAGTTATTTACTTCATTATCGTATAGAAAAAAAGAGATCCAAAGTTGAAAGTGATTTGTTAACAAACTTTAACAAACTGCCCTCGACTTAGGCTAAAATAAATACCAAACTTTAAAATTGTGAAGAAAGCACAACACTTTATTTACTTTCTCTCCATGATTTTTGGAATGTTTAGAGATACTTTAGTTACAAGTATTTAGTCCCTCATATCCCATCCCAATCCCATCTTAAAAT
>JAGRAL010000195.1 GCA_020434605.1 Bdellovibrionales bacterium | reverse complement strand
ATTTTAAATCTTCTTATGCAAGAGGATTTTGATAAAAAATGGATGCTTCAAGATCTTGAGGCTGTAACCACAAAAGCTCACCGAGACCTCTCGTTTGCGGCCAAATTAGGTCCTGATTCGACATATAGCTCAAACCCATATTTAAAATATCAATACATTGTTGGACGAGTGGCAATAGACCGTGCTGTTGAGGGACTTAGTGCTTGGTTAATGGTTGATAAAGATAGATCAAAAGATATGTGGTCAGCTTTAAATACTCAGCAGTCTACATTTGGACCAGTTTATGCTCCATGGTTTGGGAAAACACTTACGACGCTAAACCCAGGAGAGGTTATTAGCTCTAGGTATCCTGGATTAAGCGAAAAGATCAAAAGTCTCGGACAAGTTATTTTAAAATCTGATAAAGACATTCACTTGCAATTGATGGCAGAGAGTTTAATTTTGCCAGCAGTGCAGCTGGTTGCCACGAAGCGCGCCATTGATAAGCTAGAATCAGACCGCAAAGTGCTTGAATTGGACCTGCTACGTAAAGCTAAAGCTTATGAAGCAGACTATAAAACAAATAAAGAATATATATTAAAAACTTTTGAAAAAAAAGCTGACGAAATCGAGTCTGCATATGGTAATTGCCCCGAGCCAACTGAAGAAATTGAAACTGTCGAAGTAGATAAAAAAGAAGTTAAAACATACCTTACAGCAGCTGAGGTTACAGAACTCGATCAGACGAGCTTGACAAAAGATATCGTTAGACTATCAAAGTGTGCTGTCGGAAACCAGGGGCTTCCCAACATAAATTATCTTGAGGCGATAAGAGACCAATATATTCCTAAAGCAAATGAAGCCATTACGGCTACTCGGATTGAGTATGAAAAAGCTAGAGAGGCAATTAATACTGTAAATGAAAGTATCGTGCAGTTACATGTAACCCATAATCAACTGTTATATACCGAGCCGTATTTTACAGTTCTGTTAAATAAAGTTAGTCGTGGCTCAGAATATAAAACAGAATTGCTATATGAGCGTATTGCGGCTGATTACGATGCTCTTCAAGAGCTAGCGGGTGAAGCGCGAATTACAAAGTTAAAAGAGATAACAAAATATATTTCAGTTGCTTTGATTCAAGAACAACCTATTGCTGTAAAAAGAATTTTAGAATATATCGCAACAATGGTTTCTGGTGATCCATCTGCTTTAGCACCTCTTGTAGAGGTAAGACAGCAAGCGTTGCAGTGGATTAGCGAGTGGAAAGCAGAAAGTCTTGAGTTGTACACAGAACAGGATGCTAAGATCAGAGATGATTACGGCTTCGATTTGCAGTTTGAGAAATTCGCAGACTTAACTTACTTTGAGGCGTACCAGTTGTTTGCTGTTTCTCTTTTGACGGGGCAAGCTAAAATTTCTTCTATGAAGGCAATGAAAGCGATCTCTGAGTTTAATCACTACAAGGTAGAGAAATTAAGAAATCTAGCTTTACTAGATGCTGAGAAAAACAGAATTTTTAAAGAGCTTGAAAACTTAGATAAAACACCAGAGAACGCAGCCAAAAGAGCTAGTTTGAAAAAAGGTATTTGGCGTATTGAGAAACAAATTTTAGCAACATCAAGAGCGCGAGCATGGGGCTTAGGTATTCTTAAACCAGCAGCGCCTGTGTGGTTGGCGGCACTTGCCATAGACTCTGCGCTAATTGGCGTTAACTACTATAAAAACAAAGAGTATAGACTATTTGCGAGAAAAGTAATTACTAACGCTTCTGCTGTTGGTGTGATTTCATACGCGTCTAATATTCATGCTGCTAATTTTTCAGATAAAGACCTTATGTATACTGTAGCTGTGCAGGCGGCAACTGCATTTACTTTTACAAATTTTAGTTTCTTTAGAGGTAATGCTGCTGGAAAGATGTTAAATGAGTTTATTAGTCCTAAAGGATCTACAACTATTAATATGCTTGTAAGCGCTACAGGTAGAGCTACTATGCGCGGTTTTATTGCTGCTGCGAAGTCTCCTTTAACGCTTACGCGAGGTATAGGTAGTTTTATAAAAGGAATAGGCAATAAAACCTTATCAGAAATGTTGGGCGACACAGTTATAAGACCGATCATAAATGTCTTAGGCAGCGCTATTGTTTGTACTGTTATAGAGATGCAGCTAAGAGGTTATTCAAATCCGATTACAATGTTTGAAGAAGAAGAAAATTTTAGGGTGAACCTGACCTCATTTGCGATTATTGATTTTATTCTTAGCTATGTATCTGAGAGTAATAATGCTACCAAATCAAGTTTAGTGAACTTTTTTGTAAGTGTATTGGGTATTGGTATCACGCAATATATTGTGAAAGAACAAAACTGGAAAGATTTCGATGTGCAAAGGCTTTTAATGGAAGGAGCTTATGTTGCTACTTACTCTACTGCGAAATATAAACTAGTTTTTAAAAAATCTGTAATCTACTTTGATAACTACTGGAAAACTCTATTTGCTCATTTAGCAAAATCCGGCAACAGACAAACGGCTAGAAAGTTAACGACTGCTGCTAGGTTCATGATTAATGTTGGTGTATTTTCAACGTCTAGTAATTTTGCTGGTAATGCTCCATTCTTATATATGGTTCGCGACTTAGAACAAGCTCCAGATGAACCTGAGGGTCGTGAACATTTTTATGCAGATCAGGCGTATGACTATATACTTAAGGTAGAAGAAAAAAGCCCTGGAACTAAGTATAGTCCTAATGATCTTGAGGAATACACTGACTACATTCGAAGAATTAACGAATCACTAAAAAATGATATTAATTCGATCGAAGAGGCCATGTAGATTGTTCATCTGGCAAAATCTTCCCAGACTAGTATAAAGTAAAAAAATATGTTTTTTTATAAAGCACCTTCTCAGTGAGTCTATATAGAAATACCATATAGAGATGAGT
>JAGRAL010000194.1 GCA_020434605.1 Bdellovibrionales bacterium | reverse complement strand
AGTTTGTGACCTGTCGTGTAGCGGATCCATCAAAAAAACGACATCATTGATTCTACCTGGCTTTTCTGGGTTAGTGATCGCAAGAACTGCGGCATAGGTTCTACCATTTTGATCATTTAGCACAAAAGAATACGGCTTAGAAATTCTGTCGTATTCAATATCTTCTGCTACTGACACAAAAGAGCTATCGATTCTTCGTATACGTCTTTCTAAATCAAGTAAGCCTTCACCCGCCTCATCGGTTGTAAGTGGCGTAGTAAATAATTGAACTGTCGTCTCTGCCTTTGAAGGTTGCACATGTAGTGATAATAGCAATAATGCCAAAAAGTATATTTTATTCCCCATTCCCGTCCCGCTTGTAAATTCATATTGGGGATAGCAAAATCTTTTTCATTTTTATCTTAAATTCGTAAACTGTGTAATTATTTACTAAATAAACACCCTCTATCAGCTCAATTGGCATTGAATATGATAGTTTCCCAAAGATATTTTTATAGTAAATTGAAGGATCTTTCGTTATCCTTAGCACATAACACATATAGACAAGTGACAATGCATTGAACACAGCAATTATAGTAAAAAAATTAGGCGGGAGTAGCGTTTCTAGTCCCGATAAAATCAAAGCAATCGCAAAGCAGATTGCAACAGACTACTTTGATAAAAAAAACATCCTTCTTGTTGTCAGTGCTATGGGAAACACTACCAATGACCTTAGTCATTTAGCGTATCAAATTGCATCGGTACCTAATCGACGTGAGTTAGACATGTTGTTATCGACAGGAGAAAGAGTGGCCTGTGCGCTTATGAGCATGGCCCTAAATGATCTTGGTGTACCTGCTATCTCTTTTACTGGCTCACAAGCGGGAATATTAACAGACAACACCCACAACAATGCAAGAATTCAGGATGTAAAGCCCATACGTGTACAAGAGGAGTTTTATAAAAATAAAGTTGTAGTTTTAGCTGGCTTTCAGGGAGTAGATCCAACGAGCAAAGACATTACAACTTTAGGAAGAGGTGGGACTGATACGACAGCCATTGCACTTTCACATTTTTTTAAAGCAGAAAAATGTGAAATGCTAAAAGATGTGGACGGTGTATTTTCGGCCGACCCCAAGATTGTAAAAAAAGCTAAGCAAATTGCTAGCATGTCATATGACCATTTGATTGAAATGACTTATTGGGGCGCTAAAGTACTACATTATAGAGCCGTTGAATTAGCGAAAAGATTAGAAGTTCCTATATACATTGGACTAGCGCACGGAAAAGGGAGCGGAACGATCATTCAAGGAGACAACAAGATGTTTGAATCTATCAAATTTTTATCTATAAACTCTCACCAGCAAGTTTTTAAAATAGAGTTTAAAAAAATGAGTTTAGACGAATCCCTAGAGACATTTCACAGTTTTTTAAAACAACACAAACTTTCATGGCCACAAATACTTGCGAATGATTATGACTCCAACAAGAGTCAGATTTACATGAGCGGTTCACAAGAAACTTTAACAGCAATAAAAAATTTAAGTACTGATACAAAGGATTTTAAAATTGTAAGTAGCGATTTATCTTCCGTAGCGGCAACTTGTGAGGGAAATGTTGGGTCAAACCTACTAGAAATCTTCAGTAAACAATTAAGAAAAAATAAAATCACAGCTGAAAAAACAATTGTTACTGCACT
>JAGRAL010000193.1 GCA_020434605.1 Bdellovibrionales bacterium | reverse complement strand
TGTTGCTTCTAACTCTACCTATGGCAATGTAAATACTAACTACACAATCACTGTAGAGCAGCCAGGTAAAAGTAATGTGTTTACGTTATTCCTTTCACTATTTATTTTAGTGGCAGCTGGTTATTTATATTATGATCAGCATGCTCTTATGGAATTAAAAATGGCAATGGGGCTCGTTTCAAAAGAAACCAAAGTAGTTGCATCAGTTAACTCTGACACTGTCCCTACCGCACCTGCACAAGAGTATATCTTTCATGTAAAGTCTTCTCCTCCAGGTGCAAGAATTTATGTAGATGAAAATGATAGCGGATTTTTTACGCCGGGACGTATCCGCGTTAAGCCAAATACTTCATTTACAGTATCTCTACGTAAAGAAGGGTATTTAGACTACAGAAAACAGATTGTAGCCACAGCAAACGGTCAGCAGTTTCAAGGCACTCTTCAAAAATCTAAGGTTGGGTACGTGTCTATCTATGTACCTGTGCCCAATGTTGATATATATATCAATGGAACAAAAATACTAGAAAAACCTCCGATTACAAGGTATGCAGTATCTGCCTCTTCGCGTGTTAGCATAAAGGCAATTAATCCAATCAGCAAAGCATATGATGAAACGATCATAAGTATCAGAGAGGATACACATCAACAGGTAAACTTATTTCCTAAGAAAAAATAAGGATAACTGAGAAGCAACAATGACTAACGACATTTGTAAACATTTTTTAAAAACCGTAGATACTTATCCAAATGAAGTATCGGTTGTATATAAGAACACTACATGGCTTAAAGAAACTTGGTTAAATTACCAACAAAAGGTAGCTTTTTTCAGTCAGTTCTTACTACAGCAAAAAGTCAAAGCTAAGGACACCATAGCAATACTATCTGAGACTCGCTACAATTGGGCTATTTGTGATTTATCTATTTTATCCATCGGTTGTGTAACAACGCCTATCTATGCAAGCAATACACCAGAAGATATAGAGTATATTTTAAATAACTCTGAGGCCAAAGTACTAATTATAGATACTTTAGAAAACTACCACAAATGGGAGCAAGTAAAAGATCGCGTCAAAGCAGTGAAAACTGTAATTTGTTTTAACCATATCGAAAATGTAGGCGAAGATAATATTTTTGTTTGGGAAGATGCTCTGAAGTCAGGTTACAGCGATGATGTAGTGTCTAAATTGCGATCTAATATCGAAAAAATTAAAATTGATGATTTAGCTACAATTGTTTACACCTCTGGCACGACTGGTAAACCAAAAGGTGTTATGCTAACGCATCAACAGATCATGAGCGAAGTAACGGATATTTTTGCATTAGCAAACATTAACCAAAAAGATAGCTCACTAAGCTTTTTACCTATGGCACACATCATGGGTCGCATTGAAATCTGGGGACACGTCTACGCTGGATTTAAAATGGGTTACGCAGAGAACATAGAGACTTTACGCTCAAACTTTTTGACTATTAAGCCAACATTTATAGTGAGTGTGCCAAGAATTTTTGAAAAGATATATAATGGAGTTATTTCACAAGCCGAGGCCAGTCCCTTGCGCACTAAATTATTTAAGTGGGCTGTATCCATTGGCAAAGAAGTTAGTGAAAAGACTCATAAGAATGAAAGCCTACCACTAGACTTACTAGCAAAATACAAAATAGCCAAAAAATTAGTCTTTGATAAGCTCATTGAAAAAATGGGCGGCAATATTCGGTATGCTATTGCTGGTGGCGCACCATTATCTCAAGAAATCGCAGAATTTTTTCACGCCTCTGGTCTTTTAGTTTTAGAGGGATATGGTCTAACAGAAACTACAGGTGGTGTTTCATTTAATGCACCCTATGCTTATAAGTTTGGTACTGTGGGTAAACCAATTGGTGATGTAGAAATAAGCTTTAAAGAAGATGGAGAAATACTAGTACGAAGTAAAAAAGTCATGGCAGGTTATTTTAAACGACCAGAAGACACGTCTTCTGTCTTACAAGATGGTTGGCTGCACACTGGTGATATAGGCACTTTGACTCATGATGGATTTTTAAAAATAACTGATCGTAAAAAAGATTTAATCAAAACTTCGGGCGGAAAGTACGTAGCTCCTCAGAAAATTGAGAATTTACTTAAATTGAATAAATTTATTTCAAATGTTCTGGTTCACGGTGACCAGAAAAAATATATTGTGTGCCTAATCACTCTTAATATTGAAAATATAAAGCAGGAGCTATTAAAAAAAGGTGTGTCGTTCACTAATCCCGCAGGACTAAGCACACATACTGAAGTTCTTCGCATTATTCGTGAAGCGATTTCTGATGTAAATCAACAGTTAGCGAGCTTTGAGACAATTAAAAATTTCGCTATCCTTAACTCAGATTTTACCATTGAAAATGGCGAGTTAACACCATCACTTAAAGTTCGTAGAAAATTTTGTGATGAAAAATACAAAGACACTATCAATGCTCTTTACGGCGTTGATGCTAGCACTTTTTAATTTATATAAAAACGAAAACCAATCGCCAAAAGCCAACCACTTAAGTTAGACTGTCTCTTTGTTCCATCATGATTAAGAACTGTACCGCCGTCAGTATAAGCACCTAAAAAGTTAGTGCCACTACCATCATATTCCCATTTATCAACTTTTAAACTTCGGTAGCCACCCTCTACTATCATAGTAGTTACATCAGCTAGATTAAATTCGAAACCAAATAACATTTCAGCTAAAACTGATTGTGCTACCGCAACCTCATCAACTGTAGTGAGCGAGTATGCTGTTGTACCCGCAGCCGTTAACTCAGAGTTGTTCTTCATTTTTAAATCTGCTAAGCCGCCATTTAAAGCAATATAAGCTCGGTACATCGTCCCTACCTTATAGTGCCAAAGTATACCACCCTTTAATATCGTCCCAGAAACCTTAGAGTCTAAGTCCATCAACTTTGTTCCCGAACTTGTATTTCCTTCAGTACTCAACTTGGACGAGGTCAGAAACTCAACACCAAATGTAAATCCAATCCTCGCAGTGGTAAATAAAAATCCCGCTTCCCCTGTGTAGTTGTAATCTGGAGTTTCAGAAAACTTTGTCGAGGTACCACTAGCACCTCCATAAGCACTATCACCCAACGTAGACAAACCAATACTCCCCCTAAAATAAGGAGCAAAGTGTTCATTTTGAAAATTAAATACTCTTGCCTGAGCATTGGCAGCAAAGAGCAATATGATTAATATCTTCACTACTTTATTATAGTAGGGAATAAACTTGATGTCTAAAAATTACTAGCTCGACTATGCGAAGGTTTGAATGCATCCATATACTCTAGTACAGAGCTAAAATCACCCTTGATCATAAAATGAAGGTATTCATCCACTAATCCTTTAGACTGCCCCGTAGCGGCCATTACATATACCGTATTTGCGATGATATCGGCACTGCTTTCATCTTTTAGTATACTAGATAGGTGAGGAAATATTCTTGGTGTATTCATCTCAAGATCAGTGATCTCTTGTAAAGAATCGCGCATCCGACCAAAGTCTATCGCTTCATCATGGGCAATTAATGTCATTTGATCATAAATATCACTTACTGCATCTCTTGCTGCCAGATGGGAGGTGACAAACAGGTAAGATAAGTTTTCAGCTACAGCATTCTTAGAAAACACAAGCTGTCTAGCAAGAATATCACGACTTGCTACTTCGGATACATAGTTTAGTGTATTCAAACTCTTTACCAGAACAGACTGTTTATCTGAGATGATATCTAATATTTTTTCTGCACAAAACAATAAACTAGAGTTATTTTTTAAAACAATCTCTGTAGATTTTAATATTGAAATAAAAGAGCTAGACTCTAAAGGAATTAAGTTAAATAGCGACAATATGTTCTGCGCTATGGAAGATTTTTCACCAGCCTCCGAGTGCTTCCAGTATAGGT
>JAGRAL010000192.1:268-2225 GCA_020434605.1 Bdellovibrionales bacterium | reverse complement strand
GACTGTAAAATTGAAGAAGTTGACAAATCTAAGCTAAAAGACGAAGCCTAAGCCATATAACGAGCTATGGGTGTGAAGATTTCTTCACACTCAGGCTTTTTTCACTCCTCACCTTTATTTTAAGTTATAATTAAAATATGCAGAGGAGGCATTATGATTACCAAGGAACAACTAAAGACTCCTTCTGGTGGTAGCAGCACATCACTGACCGGAGCGCTTCAAAGACTAAATAACGAGGGTTACGTCATAGATTTTAACACTAAATCTTCTCTCGATAAATATTTTCGTACCGAAGACATGTGCCATAATTTTAAAATAGATAAAATCATACGAATGGATGTTATGACTGATCCTGATGATCAATCTATTGTGTACGCAATATCATCTTTAGATAATAAGACTAAGGGTGTTCTTATCAATAGTTATGGGATGTATTCAGACACTCATATTGATGAGATTACGGACTGTTTAGAACGGCCCATTGATAGAGATCGCCACTCGCATGACGATCAAGATTAGTCTACCTATTTTTAAAAACTCTCCAGGCTTTTAAGTAATTATAGGCCTGTAAGAGTTGAAAGTCTTTACGTAGTAATTCATTTCTTTTACTAGTTTTACCTTCTGAAGGAAGTTCATTTTTAGTCCAAAACACATCACTAGGGTTAAAGTCTTTTGCTTCTTTCATTTTCTTTTCAAGATCACCCTCAAGATGGCCTTCAATATCAGATTCACGGCGAGAGTTGGTCTTAATGATAGCTTTTTCATAAGCCTCATTATTTACATTCTCTAGAGTAATATCTGGAACAATTCCTGAGGCTTGGATAGAAACTCCGCTTGGTGTGTAATACCTAGCAACGGTTAACTTCAATCCAGATCCATTCCCTAATTCAATCACAGATTGAACAGAACCCTTACCAAAACTTCTTTGTCCCATAATTACTGCACGCTTATTATCTCTAAGTGCACCTGCTAAAATTTCACTAGCACTAGCAGAGGCTTCGTTTTGCAATACAATGATTGGAAAATCTGGAAACGTTCCATCTTTCTTAGCTGATATCACTTCTTTTTCTTTTTTATTTCTGCCAATTGTTGAAACGATGACACCTTCACTTAAAAATAGATCTGCAATACCAACTGCTTGAGTTAAAAGACCACCAGGATTATTTCTTAGATCAATAATTAGACCTTTTGTACCTTTATATTTTTTAGCATGGTTACTAACGGCTTTACCAAAATCATCGGCTGACTTCTCGATAAAGCTAGTTAACTTTACATATGCATACCCATCTTCTAAATCCGTGTACTTAACCGACTTGATTTTGATGATACTTCTTTTTACTGGAAACTCTTTTGGTTTTTCAAAGCCTTTACGGAATATATTTAATTTTACAATTGTACCAATTTTACCTTTAATCAATTGCGCAGCTTCTACTAAGTTTAAACCTTTTGTGCTTTTTCCGTCGATGCTAACAATTTTGTCACCAGCTTGTACACCGGCCTTAAATGCCGGAGTATCTTCAATTGGAGAAATCACCGTTAGTATTTCATCTTGTACGCTGATTTCAACACCAAGACCAGCAAACTCACCGCTTGTTTCATTTTTAAATTCTTTAAACGTATCTGCGCTCATAAAGCTAGTATGGGGATCTAGTTCGTTTAGCATTCCCTTAATAGCACCCTGAATTAATTTAGATACCTGAACTTCTTCAACGTAATACTGTTGTACCAAGTTTAGAACCTTAGAAAATGTCTGCAATTCAGAATATTTTTCTTGAGCAACCGCCATAATAGTTTTTGATGACATCGAACCCAGGATGATACCGACAAAACCAATTAATACGATAAAGGCTAATCTTGCATAGAATCTCATAAGGTGTCCCCTTTGCTGCTCTTATTATCACTCACTGCTCTTGCTGCGCCAATAAACCAATCTGTAGGATTCAAAAAAAAAAAAAAA
>JAGRAL010000192.1:0-132 GCA_020434605.1 Bdellovibrionales bacterium | reverse complement strand
TGATTTCCGTGGTCTAACACAACGGTGTTTTTATAATCTTTAACATCTCCGACGAAAACTACCTTGCCGTACGCAGCACTACTTACATCTCTTGCGCCATCGACGCCAAAGTAAATGCCCTTTGAGTACAAT
>JAGRAL010000191.1 GCA_020434605.1 Bdellovibrionales bacterium | reverse complement strand
ACACTATATGTAGATATAAATGTACTAACCAGAGAAGACGAAAAACGGTTTTTATTATTTCATAAGAACCAAGAAAATAAATCCTTCGCAAGCTTACAACTATAAGTTGTTTTAAGGGTATCAAGAGTTGGTCGATACAATAAAGTGACCGATTATAAAAATGTTAAATTATGGTGATGGTTTTTTAGGAACTCGGGAGCTACTTTCGGCAACTAAAATTCTGGCGCAAATAAATTCATAGAATGAGTTTTTAGAAACAAACTTAGCAACACCATGTCCGATAAGGGCAGCAATCATTAAAGGAAAGATGGCGCTGTGACGATCGGTCATCTCTAGGATCAGTACGAAAGAAGTAAATGGTGACTGCGTTAAAGCAGAGAGAGCTGCAGTCATACCTACAAGCACACCAACAGGGCCAAGATTGTAGCCAACAGCACTACCTAGAAACGAAGCGCCAGCACCACCAAGAGATAGGGCAGGAGCAAAAATACCACCCGCACCACCAACAAAGTAAGTAACTATGGTTCCAAAAAATCTAGAGAACACATCCAAAAAGTCAGCTACCTTTCCCTCAAAGAGTAAGTCATTAAGCATATACTTTCCAGAGCCTACAGATGCACCAGAAACAAAAATAGCAAAAGCAGCAAAGACAAGTCCTGCAAGCCCTGTAAGAATAGCTGTTTGCGTTTTTCCTTGGATACGGCTTCTATAAATAACGACCAATTTTAGTGCCTGTCCAAAGAAGCCAACCAGAAGACCAATAAAGACTGAGATCATAATCAGTAAACCCAACTGAGCTATGTGAAATGAGTCCACTTTAGGATAACCAAAATATAGATAGGGCCCCATAATTAACTGAGAAATTAAACCGGCAACAATCACTGAATGTAAGATGCCTGTACGAAATGAAGCGAGGTGCGATTTTGATAACTCTTCCACTACGTAAGCAATTCCTCCTAGTGGTGTGTTGAAGGCAGAGGCAAGCCCTGCAGCTCCTCCTGCTAAAATCATAATGTGATTATTTTTAGCGCTATGACCTTTTGAAAAGAACTTACCTGTTAAGTGAAAGATCGAGCCTGCGATTTGTAAAGTAGGACCCTCTCTACCAATGGCGCCACCGCCAAGAACTCCTAAAAGTGAACTTACTACTTTTGCTACGATAATGCGCAAGCTAAAGAGCTTTTCAATAAATGCGTTTTTAGGCCCCTCTTGCGAGAGTTCTGCTGCAGCCATCAACTGTGGAATTCCACTTCCATTTGCATAAGGAGCAAATCTATCAACCACATACCATGAAGAGATAAATAGTATTGGCACTAAAACTAGAGCCCAGTAGCCAAATGAAGAAAAAATGACTAGAGCCTGGTTTTCAAATACATGAAATAATCTTGCGTAAATGGTGGCAACAACGGCTGTTACTAGGCCAGCAAGCCAAAATGGTAGGGCGATGAGTAAACGTTTCTTAGCTTCTTGAACATGATCATGACCACTAAATAAACCGCGTATGATGCCAATGTGCTCGTCTAAGTACTTTCTGGCTCTTTCGGTATGGATTTTCATTAAAAATGACCCCAAATCTGCTTACGCTTTTTTAATAAGAAACGGCTTGGCTTCTAAGCTGTTCCCAACAGAACAATTTTCTTGGAAATGGTCAAGTAAACTTTAAAATTTGCCAATATAAAGGCAGCATAAATACATATTTACGTTGAGTATGTTTAGGCTTAGTAGAAATTATAAAATACAAGCTAATCCAAATGGTACTTTAGGCCGTGAACATTTGAGT
>JAGRAL010000190.1 GCA_020434605.1 Bdellovibrionales bacterium | reverse complement strand
AATAAGGGATTATATAAAAGACGATAGCAACTACATGCAACTTAGTTTTTTCTTACAAGTTTTCTTTAGAGATGCCAGTGTCTACAAACTAGATCCCACTAAATCGTTTTTTCAAGACCAAAAAACATTACTACAAAAGTTTGCTAAGATTAGCACTGAAAACTTAGAGTCACTTTTTCAGAAAAGTCTACAAATCGAAAGGCAAATTTTAGCCAATCAAGATAAAGGACTCGTTTTAGAAAGTTTTTGGTTAGAGTCTCGAAAGCTTTGTGCTAATTTATAAGTATGTTAGGTTGGACCGATATTCACACCCATTTAAATATGTTAGAGGAAGGCCCTGAGAATGGCCTACAGCAGGCTTTACAAAATGGAGTCGACAGGGTCATTACTATAGGGACCCACCCAGATGATTTAGATGTTGTTTACAACTTAGCAAAACAATATCACCCAAAAGTTTTTTGCACGTTAGGTATTCATCCACATGATGCAAATCTTTATACCGACGAAGTAGAGAAGAAAATTATTTCTAGATTATCCTCTCCTGAAGTAGTTGCTGTAGGTGAAATTGGCTTAGACTATTATTATAAAAACTCAGCCATTGATATCCAAAAGAAAGTCTTTAAACGACAACTCGAAATTGCACAAGAGCACAAACTGCCTATCGAAATTCACACCAGAGACGCCGAAGAAGATACAATTGAAATTCTTAAATCTGTTGGCCCAACTTGGACAGGTGTGCTTCATTGTTTTACGGGAACACAGTTTTTGGCAGATAAAGCTTTAAAACTAGGTTTGGATATTTCGGTAAGTGGTGTAGTCACTTTTAAAAGTGCAGATAGCTTGCGTGAGGTAATAAAATCAGTTCCACTAGATCGACTACATGTCGAGACAGATGCACCGTTTTTAGCGCCAGTCCCAATGCGAGGTAAAAAAAATCAGCCTGCATTTGTAATTCATACGGCAACATTTTTAGCAAACTTGAAGGGAGTGGAGCTTGAAGTATTGAAACAACAAGTCCACCGTAATAACCTTAGAACATTTCCTAAACTAGCGTCTGTCGCTATTTCCTAGTTCCATTGCGAAACCTACAGCGATCTTACTAAATACTGCTGAGTGATTAAAGCTAGAGCCCGAATGAACCACATCTTCTTTTGTGTGTATTCTTCTATTAATAGTATTCATTGTTGCCTCAAATGGCATTAATGTTGAGTAACCTTGTCTAAACCAAGATGCGTGGTCACTACATCCATATCCACATGCAAATTCTTGCAGAGTAATATTTAAATAAAGACGGTTCATCTCTTGTAACATTTCTCGTAACCAAAGTGAGGTAAAATCTGTTGTATTACCAACAACCATCTCACCAGCCCCTGGGTTTAAACTCATATCTAGTTGTAAGACAGCGATTACATCTTGATTGCTTTGCTTATACGTTCTTGCGATTTCTGCAGAGCCTAGCAAACCAGCTTCCTCTCCTGCGTACCAAAAGAATTCAATCGTTCTTTTAGATTGTGCTTTAGTAGATAGAATTCTTAAAGCCTCTAGTATATTTGCAGAACCTGAAGCATTATCATCAGAACCAGGCGATCTTCCTTCTGCCGGTCCTGGGCCAAAGATACCTTGTACTACTGAATCTAAATGTCCACCCAATACGATAATTTCATTTGGCTTTTCTGATCCAACCAACCTTACTCTCAAAGATCTTTGCGGGGTAGAGTTATGGGCTACGGTTTCAACTTCAAATGGTAGGTTTGAACCTTCTAACATTTTAAGGATTTTCGCTTTTAAAGCTTCTACGTGAGCATTTGCATTTTGTGATCTATGATATCTCGTATTAAAATTATTAGATAGCCAGTTTACTGTTGCTTCTAAATTTGCTGGATCTACTTCAGACATCGCATCAGCAATTTGCGCGTTGTAATTTAAAACCACTGATTCTTTTAAAAAATGAGAGAAGTCTTCTTTATCCGCTGCTTGTCTTAATGAAGAAAGCGCTTCAAAGTGTGATACTTTATTTTTGCTATCTCCCTCTAAAGATTCAAAACCACCGCAACGACCCAACAAGTGAGATGCTTTTGATATATCTTGTTCTTGTTGTGGGTTGATATAGCTTAAACCAACATTTAGTTTCTTATCTTCCATTACGATTGGTATTTCTAATTGTCGTAATATTGTGGCATCTGCTAACACAGCTTTTTGTTCGAATTGCCCCAATGGCATATGTGCAAAGGCCCCACTTAATAATAGTGATACTAGTAAATTCATAAATTCCCCCTAGTAAAAGTGTGGTTGACGATCCCTAGACCAACAAGAAAAAGTCTAGTTTCTGGGCATTAGGCTAGGATTTTGATTTGGGAACATGCTTCGGTGACATTTTACCACCATGTAATAAAGAATTTTGGACCCAAAAAGTCCCTTTTAAATATTTTTGTTTTCACTTATGCCCTACTTCCTCATTATAACGGCATTGTTCTTTCGGGGGGAAGATTATGAAGTCACTTTCGGTTCTTATTGGGGTATTATTTTTTGTAACGGCTTGTAGTCAAAGTACAAATCGCAGCCAACTAAATCACAACGATAAAGTTATATATGATTTGCAATCAGAAGTTAGCAAACTAAGTACATCCAACGATCCAAAAGATATCGAAAGATCACTTTACTTAGAAAAAATGATGAATGAAAAGCGTACGGCTAAAACTTTAGTTTCAGCTAACGTTGAAAAAATGCGACAAAGCATGAAAGGCCACTCAGACTTATATGTGTTTGAAGGTAATTACAAAGTTTTAGTAATTCCGGTACAGTTCAAAGATGTAAAGTTTGATAACCCTGATTTTTACCCACAGGCTTTAGGAGCAGAAGCTCCTATTCAAGAATACTTATTTGGTAACAACCCTGATTCAATGACAAGTTTTTACAAACATACTTCGTTTGGTAAGTTCACTCTAACTGGCGAAGTCGCACCAATCATCACTGTTGATAAAAATTTGATAGAATACGGTGAAGCAGTATTTGGCAATAACGATAAAAATGCCAGAGGACTTGTTATTGATACTCTACAAAAATTAAAAGATATGGGTGTTAGTAGCGATTGGTGGGAATCTTTCGATAACTGGGATTTATTTGATTATGACCAGGACAATCACTTTAGCGAACCAGACGGATTTATTGATGCTGTTATTTTAGTTTTTGCCGGAAAAGCCCAGTCATCTTGCCAAAGATCTTTTGATCCAGAAGGTACACGTCCTCCATCTGACTCAGTACCACAAGGCCCAAGACACGACGCTACCGTTGAATGTTACAATCGAATCTGGCCACATAGATGGACCATTTCTGTACCTTCAAGTGATCCCCGTTACAGTGTAGTTGGCCCAACCGTTGAAGGAGTGGCTCGTCCAAGTTTAAACGGTTTCAAGTTAAGTGATTCTGTATTTGCACTAGATTATAATATGCAAGCTGAGTACTCTGAGGTGTCGACACTTATTCATGAGTTTGGCCATTCATTAACTCTACCAGATATCTACGCTTATAGAGGAGATAATAATACTGGTGGTTGGGATGCAATGAGCAGTACTGCAACCGTACACCCACAAGAATTTTCTTCGTACTCTAAGTTAGCTTTAGGATGGCTAAGACCTAAGATCATTCAACAAGGACAAAACACTTCTGCTTATTTGGGTCATTACAATTATGTTAGTCAACAGCAGCGTGAAACTGGCTTAGACTACTCTGGCCCATCGACTGTGGATGAAAACGTAGGTGACGAAATCCATACATATGATGTTGTGTCTACAACTCCAGGATTTAAAGAGCCTGTATACAGATCTTTAGCCATTATGACAGAACCGTCAAAAGAGTTAGAGCAAGTGATAGTTATGCCATCTGAAATGCAAACCTACACCGCATATTCTGGTCGCTTTGATGGAACATCAAAGTCTCTTAACTTACATTTTAAAGTTCCTGAAAACGCTAAAACAATTTCGTTTGATACTATCTACCACATTGAAACAGAAACTAACTTTGACTCTAAAGAATCCCAGATTCGTGTGGTTACAGATTATGATATTGGTGGTGTGTATCTAAACTCAAAATTAGTCGACGAATTACGTACTATCTCTGGCGACTCTAATTCTGATACATTGGCTGAAGCGAATCCTGAGTGCGATACAAAGCGTGCACTAGAATTACGAGGTAAGAAGATAGCGGATACAATTACCGAATCAGAAAAAGAAGAGTTTAAAAAGGTTTTAGAAATTTGCCAAAAACCTGTTTGGGTAAAAAAATCTTACGATGTTACAGCCTATGCGGGCAAAGATTTACATCTAGAGGTTAGGTACACAACGGATGCTGGTTACACTGAGTTTGGTATTTTTGTAGATAACGTAAGTCTTGGTAAAGATGTAGTTGATTTTGAGTCTCAACCGGTAATTGACGGTGGCTTTACATTGCTTGCTGATGGAAAAAAAGAAAACTTTTTTAACCAGTTTTACTTACTAGAATTTAGAGATCCAAAAACAGATTACATCATTGATCAACAAGAACTTTCTTATAACCTTGATAGAAATATTGAGATTTTATGGAAGCAATCTATGTTTATCGATAAAGGCGCGTCCCTAATGGAACGTTTTAGAATGGTAGAAATGGAACAACAACCTGGCGTCTTGGCTTGGTATTTTAATACTAAATACGATACAAGATCGAATATTCCTGAGTTTCAAGAAGGCAAAGGCTACCTACTTGTAGTAAATCCACGAGTGCAAGAGGTACTTTTACCCGACGTATTATCTAGCCCGATATTATTAGATGCTGATGGTGATTATAAAGGTGATAAAGACAGCGACTACAAAGCTTTTGAAAAGGCACAAAGAGAACTTTTTGGCTGCTTTGCTCACTCTAGATATTATGAATATGTAGAAGGAGCTTTACCAATCTGTCCTGATGAAGCCGAGAGAGATAGTATGCTAGGACTTTCCTTTGAAGGAAAACCTCTTATTTACCGCAGAGAAGCTTTTAACGATATTTTACCTATCCACCAAACTTCTTATTCTTTCGTAGGCGAACCTCTACGTACAGAACCAGAAATGCGAACTGGTTTATCTACATTTAGACCAGCAAGCTGGGGTGATTTTTCACCATTTAAAATTTATAAAGCAGATAAAGGTAAAATGGTTTTAGATCAGGAGTTAACAAGCAAAGCCTTTAAATCTCCAAGTACAGATGTATTTATGGATGCAAAAAATGCATTACACCCTAAAGAGCGCTTTCGCGCCGACAACGTACTTGTAGAGAAAAAGGGGCTTGTTTTTAAGGTGGTAGACCCTTCTCCTCGCATAGAAAAGCTTTATAATTCTAAGACTCCTGATTCGAACGATAATATCTATCGTAAGCCACAGGTAAAAGTCCTAGTTGAGTGGAGATAAAAAAGTGGCCGCAAGGCCACTTTATGCATGTTTTTTGCCCAGATGACATAGAATCAATTGCCTTTTATAGCTGCTGGCTCTAATTTAGCCCCATCTAAAACAAGGGAGATATTTTATGTCACGTCTTCGTGTAGCCATTAATGGTTTTGGTCGTATCGGTCGTATCGTTTTCAGAGCAGGATTTGAACACTTAGATATTGTTGCTGTGAATGATCCAGGTGGCAGCGAAATCGGTGCTCACCTACTAAAATATGACTCTACTCACGGGACATTCAATAAATCAGTAAGTGCTGATGGCAAAGTAATGAATGTAGACGGAAAGCAAATACACTTTCTTACATCACGTAACCCTCTAGAGTGTGATTGGAAAGGCCTTGGTGTTGACGTTGTATTAGAATGCTCTGGTGTCTTTAAAGACAAATCAGAGATCGAAGCTCATATAAAAGCCGGTGCCAAACGAGTCATTGTTTCTGCACCAGCAAAAAAAGTAGATCTAACTGTAGTTTACGGCATTAACCACGAAGCTTATGACCCATCTAAACATTATGTTGTAAGTAATGCCTCTTGTACGACAAATTGCTTGGCTCCCCTTGCAAAAGTAATCAACGAAGCTTTTGAAATCGAAAAAGCTTTAATGACAACTGTTCATGCTTACACGAACGATCAAAAGATTTTAGACTCTGCTCATAAAGATTTTAGACGCGCAAGAAGTGCTGCCCTATCAATGATTCCAACAACTACTGGTGCCGCAGTGGCAGTAACAGAAGTGCTTCCTGAATTAAAAGGAAAATTAGACGGAACATCTATCCGTGTACCTACGCCAAATGTCAGCGTAGTTGATTTAACAGCACAAGTGAAAAACAAGGTTACTAAAGAAAGTATCAATGAAGCTCTAAAGAAGGCAGCTGCTGGTAGCCTAAAAGGTGTATTAACCACTGAAGACAATGAACTAGTAAGCATCGATTTTAACGGTAACACTCATAGCTCTATTGTTGATCTTCCTTCAACTATGGTGATCGGCGACAATTTATTAAAAGTATTTTCTTGGTACGACAATGAAACTGGCTTTTCTAATCGTATGATTGATTTTGCTCTTCATATGCAGAAAAAAGGTATATAATGTCTGGCCTCGAAGGAATTAAAAAAATCACCGAACTAAATTTAAAAGACAAGCGTGTCTTTATTCGTGTTGATTTTAACGTACCCATCGAAAATGGCAAAATCGTAGACGACTTCCGCATTCGCGCAGCCCTTCCTACCATTAAGTATGCCTTAGAGCAGGAAGCAAAAGTAATTATAGCCTCTCATATGGGCCGCCCAAAAACAGATGAAGATAAAAAAAATATGAGTCTTGAAGCTGTGGCAGAAAGACTTCGTGAATTACTTGAGTGCGATGTAATCTTTGTTCATGAGCCAGAAGGAAATGCACCAAAAGGTCTATTTCCAGCTCTAAAACGAAATCAGTTGTTACTTCTTGAAAACCTGCGTTTTTCAGAGGGAGAAGAGTCTAATGCGCACGAAATGGCTTCGCAGCTAGCTAGTTACACTGATATCTACATCAATGATGCGTTTGGTGCCAGTCACAGAGCACATGCTTCTATCGTCGGATTACCGAGCATCGTAAAAGACAAAGGCATTGGATTTTTAATTGAAAAAGAAATCACTATGCTAGATAGAGTTTTATATAAAACAGAATCACCATTTTTAGCCGTTTTAGGTGGTAGCAAAGTAAGTGATAAAATCGGAATGATTGAAAACATGTTATCACGTATCGACACATTTTTAATTGGTGGCGCTATGGCATATACATTTCTTTCGGCTAAGAATACTCCCATTGGAAACTCTAGAGTCGAGACTGCAAAATTAAGTCTAGCGAAAGAACTAATCGAAAGAATACATGGTAGAGACAAAAAACTTCTACTCCCTATTGATCATGTAATCGTTCAAGACTTAAAACCCGGAGCAGAGCACAAGACAACTACAAATGAAATCATTCCCGAGGGCTGGATGGCCGTTGATATAGGTCCAAAAACGCGACAACTTTATGCCAATGAAATCCTAAGAGCTGCAACCCTATTCTGGAACGGCCCCATGGGCGTATATGAAATGAAACCATTTGACCAAGGCACAATGGCTATTGCTAATGCCTTTGCAGAAACAAATGGTACTAGCATCATCGGTGGTGGAGACTCCGCAGCCGCTATCAAAGCAGCAGGCTTAGAAGACAAGATGGATCACATCTCTACAGGTGGAGGAGCCAGTCTAGAATATCTTGAGGGTTCAAAGCTACCCGGCTTAGAAGTCTTAAGACAAGGAAAGGCTAAGTCATGAGATTTATTTGGGCAGCCAATTGGAAGTTAAATAAAAGTCCGCAGGAGAGTTTAGAAACAATCAACGAACTTCTTGAGTTAGTACCAAAACAACTCCACTCACAAGTTTTAGTGTTTCCGCAAAACTTTTCTGTTGGAGTTCTAGCATCCTTACTTTCTAAAACCTCTAT
>JAGRAL010000189.1 GCA_020434605.1 Bdellovibrionales bacterium | reverse complement strand
ACACCCGAAATAAAATAAGAGAGTACAACCTGCACACCTAAATATATCCAAATATAGTGTGAGTATTGCGGCAGTAAAAAGGCAGAGGTAGATGTGAGTAAGACTAAAATAGTCATGTAATCACTACCACCATTAAACGATCCGCCCCACCGCATAGAACTTAAATAAGACGTCACAAGTAATACAGGAAGAATGTAATAGTTGTTAGTTAATATTCCAAGAATAGATAATAATACAGTTAAAACAAGTAGAGAGTAATAACCAGAATCTTTTAAAACGGGAGATAAGATTATTTGATATATTTTTGAAAAATTATTTTTTAGAGTATCCCAGTCCCAAATGGTGTTCTTGCTCCAAATAGACTTAAGCTGTAGTAGTTCGATAGCCTGAAGCAGACAGGCTAGGGATATTAGTTTTGTAGTCAAATGTAAGACCTGCAATTCACTCATTTACAAACCCATCCCATGCGATATGAGGGTGTCATAGTTTTCTTGTGGTGTTGTAACATTTATTTTAAATCTAAAACTTTTAGATTGAGGGCGAGTTTGACGCGTAATTTGACGAACTACATTTACTACCAGTTTGTACTCAGTAGTAAGGACGATGTCGTCGAGATTTTCTATGGAGTTTAATTTAGTAACTAGGTTGTCGACTAAGCCTTGCGTGGCAAGATAGGCATTGCCTTTAGGATTTAGAAATATGTTAAAAAGATTTCGTTTTGCGGTATTAAGACAAGGTGTCCAATTGTTTTCTGTAAGTGGTTCGGTTTGATAATATAATTTAGCGACCGGCCCTACTTGATCAAAAAACTTCCAAGACGGGAAAAGACATTTAAAAAGTAACATGCCTTTATCCTATCGAGGTAAAATTTAGAAAACAAATAAATTATATAGGCTCATTATTTTTGATTAAATTTGAGCGAAGCCAGAATGATGTTAATAAGCCTAAGCTTGAACAAATTAAAATAACCGACACCATAGGTAGAATCGTTTTATCATATAAAAAACTAACAGAAAAAGCTGCCAAAGCGCCACATGTAAACATGATTGTCCCCAATAGTGCAGATGCGCTTCCAGCTCTTGCAGATTGGTGTGCTAGAGAGCCAACGCTTGAGTTTGGAAAGACTACGCCCATGGTAGAGACCATAAAGAATAATGGAACCGTAATACCATAAATGGAAAACGTGCCGGTTGTGGCACAAACAAATAAGGTAAGAGCCGCAAGAAAATTAAGAATAAAGGCCCTCAGTAAAATTTTATTATAAGTAAACTTTTGTAGTAAGAAACGGTTTAGTTGAGATGTGGCAATTAGACCACAAGCATTTAATCCAAAAATTAATCCGTACTGCTGCTCAGTAAAATTAAATAACTCGACAAAAGCAAATGACGACCCGGTTATATAAGCAAACATTGCTCCTTGCAGTAGACCTGCAGAGAGCGCATAGCCAACAAATAATTTGTCATGAAATATAGCGTAGTAAGTACTAAGAGATCTTTTTGTTGCGTGGGGAGTTCGTTTGTCTGATGGAAGAGTCTCGGGCAGATAAAAATAAACTGCCACAAGTGCCACCGTGCTTAGAACTCCTAAAAACCAAAAAATAAATCTCCAGTTAAAGTATAAAAGCGCTAAGCCACCAAGTGTAGGAGCAACGATAGGAGCTACCCCCATAATTAGCATCATAGTAGAAAACACGCGGGCAGCTTGGTTTCCATCAAAAGTATCACGAACAACGGCCCTAGCTGTCACCATTCCAGCACAACCACCAATGGCTTGTAAAAAACGAAGATAAATCATGTGATCAATATCAACGACTAAAGCGCAGCCTATAGAGGCTACGATATAAATCAACATACCGCTAAGTAAAATATTTTTTCTACCAAATTGATCTGATAGAGGCCCATAAAACAATTGCCCTAGAGCGATGCCTACGTTGAAAGAGGCAAGAGTGTATTGCACCAGAGACATATCTACTTTGAAGTCGGTGGCAATCGCGGTGAATGCCGGTAAATACATATCTATACTCATGGGGCCAAATGCCACCAGTACGCTTAAAATAAAAATAAGTTTGGCTTCGAATGAGAGACTGAGTTTTGGCATTCCAAATAAGTAACAGTAAGTTAGCTGTGTGGCAAAGAGGAATAGATTTTAAATTTTAAAACACCTCTTAAAATCCCCTCAAGGCATGCGAATAGTCCTGGCTTGGTAATTTTTATCATGATCTAATTACGACATCGGGGGGAGACGATGGGGTTATTAGTATCAATTTATCTTAGCATTAGTTTATTTGCTGGCGGTGTAGAATTTTATCCACCTAAAACAAGTGTTTGGAAAAATACAAACTGTGAAAAGAATCAAACCTGTGATCTAAAGGGTGCCGTTATTAATGTACAAAGATGGGTGGCTGATTATAGAGATCGCTTTGGTGATGGTGCCTATAACTTTGGAGACACAATGTTTTTATCGTATGAGACAAAGAATATAGGTGCTCTCGAAAACTATGGAGTCGTTCAGTACGTAAAGGGCTGTGTATACGCTAACTATTATAAAAATGGCGAATTACAAACATTTTTCCCTTACGCAAGACATGTTCATAACGAAACACCAAGTGGTCCCACACAAGTTTGGCTACAAAAAGACTGGATCATTGACTCTGACGACAAGGATCCAATGTATAACAGTCCGTTTCCTACAGACTATGCTGATATGAAGGTACCTTCTAGGCACGGTTTTTACCGCTGGAATTCGGTTGAAAACTTTGATGTAAATGGTTTGCCAATCTCAAGACAGTCCGAAACAGAGGAACTATATGGCTTTAAATTTCCACCAACATTTCCTAAGCTATACATTGTTGATAGGCCAGGGTCTGCCTTTGCTTCCGCCTCACTTATTGATGGAAAGCCAGAGATAGTTGCAAAAAATATCTCTCTAGATTTTAAAGTTTGTATCTATAAAACCCAAGACATACCAAAATCGGTTGATCAAATGGGAGAGCAGGTCTTTATAGACAACCCACTTACTTGCTTTGATTGGAAATCGAGAGAAGTTTACAATTGGGATACAAAAAAATATGAAACGCCTGAAGAAATGTCAGGCGCTTGTATGGCTTCAAAAAAATAAACTAATCAAGGCCTCAAATTTGAGGCCAATAACTATAAAGGTATTTGTCTAAGCCTTAGAGCATCATGTTCTTTACATAAAAACAAATAAGACGGAGCAGAATCACTAGCATAAAGCTTGCGTGGATTTAGAGCGATACAAGCTTTTGGAAGTTGTAAGCTATATTTAATAGGCGCACTTAGTTTTCCTAGGTCAGAAAGCCACAAGTGCACGTTTCCACCATTGATAAACGAAGAGTCAACGTAGATGGCAGTACTTTCTGTAGACAAGTGTAGAGGAAACAAGAGATCCGTAAAAAACTTCCCAGGGAAATAGCTGAATCTATAAATAGGCTTAGCTTGTTTTGCAAGTCCACCGCCTTTTGAGAATGAAAACAAATATAAAGAATCAACTGTTTCAACAAAAGCTTCCACAACATCATCTTTAATATTTACAGCGTAAAGTGAAACCACACCATTTTTAATAGAATCACTTTCGATTTCATAGGCTTTGCTTGTTTTAGACTCTAGGTCATATAAAGTTAGCTGAGCCAGGTTATTTCTAAAGATCCCAAAGAATGCTACGGTAGATTCATTTATTTTTCTACTTACCTGATATCTTAGATCTATATTTCCGATAGAAAGTTCATCTAAATGTAAAAGTTTAAAATCGGTGGCGCTATATTCAGCGGTGTAATATTTTAGATTTACGCCAAGCCCTGCTGAGAGTATAACTCGAATATTTTCTGACTTTAGATCGTAGTATAAAATACGAATGTCTTCATTAAATCGTAGGCTAAGCTTTTCACTAAGCTGCTCGAGCCTTTTATAATTATTAAGAAGGCGAGTTTTCAGTTGTACTTCCCCATTCACGACCACTGGTTGCAACGCATACAATCCTCTGCCGTTTAAAACTTGTAGCTCAAATGGATCTGGATTTTGATCTAAAGAGGGGACTATTTTTTCACCTAAAAACACGGGTATACGAATTGTACCCAGCTCCTTAGATTGAAATTTTGCAAAGCCAAGAGATGTTTGTTGAATTAAAATACCTTCATCCTCAAATTTCCAAGAAGAGTATTTTCCGAGAAGTGGCTTAAGATTAGTGTCAAAAGAGTAATGTTCGATGTGGCTCGATTCACCATTTTGAATAATGGCAGTGATAAAGTAATCAAGCGTGCCATCATAATCTAGATCAATCCTTGTAACACCAATATACGGATAAAGAGCAACAGCGTTTGGTAAGTTTACGCCTGCAGCTTTAAATACGCGACTCTCGTCTACACGCAAAAGCTGTATATTAAGGCCTGCATCTGTTTTTTCTGTATAAAAGAATTCAGCATTAGCCATCGCAACATCATAGTCATTTACACTTTGTAAGGTTTGCGTAGCATCAACCGACAGGTCTTTAAAGTTTACTTGATTCACATCTGACGCAAAAAATCCTGTGTGTTTAAAATTCTTCGTCTGTCCATCAACAGATACAGCAATGTTGAGCGTCGCTGTGTAATCAGAGTTAGTGTTAGGTAGTTCAGCTGTAATTTGTAAGCTTTTTGTTTCACCAGTGCCTAAACTTGAAATCGAAAAACTTTTGTTTGTAAGTATCAAGTCATCGCTATTAACTTCTACATGAATATTTCTTGTGGCTGACCAATAGTTTTTAATAGGAAGCTCTAAATTAACTCTTTTGTTTCTTAGGTCTACTAAAAACAGGCTGAGATCTTTTAGCACGGGTGCCACGTAAGATTGTTTTTTAAGTAAAACAGCATCGGCGGTTTGAAGTAGCCCGCTCCCTGCAAATTTGTCACCCCAATTCAATTCCTCACTCTTAGCGCTAATTCTAAGGCGGGCCAGTATTTCATCATTTGTGATTTTAGGATAATAAGATTTTAAAACGGCAGCTGCAGCACTTACATACGGTGTAGATTGACTGGTACCATTCATAATATCAAATTTTCGTAAACCAAACTGTTTAGATGACAATAGGGGAGGCAAAATACTTAAAATTGCTTCGCCTGGTGCCATCAAATCTACTTGTCCACCATAGTTAGTAAAGCCAGGAAGCCCACCGTCTAGAGAGGTAGCGCCTACGCAAATAACTCCCTCGTAGGAACACGGTAAAACCTTAGCGGAGTGTCCATCATTACCAGCACCCGCTACTATAGTGATATTTGCATCTAGTGCTTCACGCAAAGCATTTCTAACAGCTGGAATATCAGAAACTAGAGGCCAACCCATACTTAGATTGATTACGTCGACTTTTCTATCGATAGCGTACAGAATCGCTTTCGCTACGCCCTGGATAAATGGATCCATGTCGCTTTCTTGTGAGTTCGAGTAAACTTTTAGAGGTAATATCTGAATTTGGTCCCACAGCCCTGATATACCTTTGTTATCTGTCTTTGCCGCGATAATTCCACTGATATGAGTGCCGTGCCCAATGTCATCAAACACATCGTTGCGGCGTCGTTTGTTCTTTGTTGCAAAATTCCAACCCAGACAATCACCAGCAAACCCGTTGTTATCTTTATCTTCATCAGTACCATCGATTCGCATGCCGTTTTTACATTCGATATCATTCTTATATAAAGCATGAGTAATTTCGTCATGTGTATAAGATAAGCCAGAGTCGATGACGGCAACAACGGGTCTTTTGAGATCAGTTTTTTGAGCTAATAAGGTTTGTAGGGCGGCCCACTGAACATCAAAACCTGACTTTGACGTAATGATTTCGGGATGAATGTCGTCTGTTGCTCTAAACAGTTTTTGGCCGTTGTTTTGAAGAGCCCACTGATAATTTATAAATGTATCAGAGCTAACGGGTGATTGTGGAGAGCTCGGCTCTAAAGAAAGTGGAGTGGCTGAAATAGGTTTTTCAACGCGTGCAAAAAGTGAGTTTTTTAGTAGTTGAGAGTCAAGCTTGCTGTCATTAGACGTTACTTCGTAGTAGCGATTCCAGAACTCTCCATTTTTTTTATAAAATTTCTCAAAGCTTATAACATCATAGGTACTACTAATAGATGCGATGTCAGTAGCAGTTGGGCTTGTCTGAAACTCTACATAATATGTGTAGACTGGCATTTCAAAAAAATCAGTCTTAAGTAACAATAGTGTGAGCAATAATAAGTGTTTCATGTAACCCCTATATTTTATTAAGTAGCCAGTAAATAAAAAACTCGCTCTCTGATATTCCAATTTTATTTTGAATTTCTCGAAGTGGTCCATTTCCTTTGCGGCTACCAATCTCACCGTATGTGTTACTTGTCAGGCCGCGATCCTCTCTCTCATCACCCTCTCTAAAACCAACGATTTGAGAACGAACAAAAAGATTTCTTTCTCCACCAAATAAGGAGTAGAACGTTTTTGTTGGTAACATTCTTTCACCAAAGGTCACAAATTGACTTAAGTATTTAAAAGTTTTATCCGCATCGCCCTCTTGATACGCAGTTTGAAATCTTTCGAACATGCCGCCAAACATACTTTTGTACATGATTTCTCTTCTTGCATCTCGCTCTTCTCTTAATTCTCTAACTCTAGTTCCTGGCTGGTCACCTGGTGTAATAGGGTATGTTGGACAGATATTGTCTGACTCAAATATCTGTTCTATTTCTTTTCTAGTAAAATTAGTAAGATACTCAATACCATCTTGATAGATATTTACATTTAATTCTACAGTACTTAATTTAACTCTTTGTGTTTGTTGTAAATCATTTTCGTGAAAAAATTCATATCCGAACTGTTTGTTGATATCAAATATAAGGGACAAGAGTTTTTCCTTACTAATATCCCAATTTCTCCATTTATAATTTAGATTTATATATGGATCCGAAAACCACTCTCGTCCGTCTTCGGATTTAATTTCAGTTTCAAAGCTAAATAACTCAGAAACCGAGTTACCCTTAAGACTATCAGCTGAATCACCACTATTGTTGCTAGCAATTAATACGTCTTCTTCTGAGTATTCACGAATTAAGGAGTTAATCACATCAATGGACAGTGACTCATAGTTGTTACCACTTCTTCTGCCTGTAGTTCTACGCAAGTAGTTCTTGGTGTAACCATTAGGATGCGTGACCGAAATCCAGTCCTCTGATTTTAGTGAAATGTAGCGAGAAATAAAAATATTCCACTGTGAACTAGTCTCATTAAATTTATGATTAATTACATACGGTTTTTGCTGTGCATCTAGTGCATCTGTTTTAGATCGAGATAGTAATCTGGCAAGTGACCTTACGTGTTCTGTGGCATCAGGATTTTCTTCTAGTTTATTATTAATATTTATAGTGTAGAACCTGGTTTCAGCTTTTCCACCTTTTTTTGTATACTTAAAAGTAACCACTGGCACATAGGCTTCAAGACCCACAGAAATACTACCACTTGTTAAATGAGCAGGATCTTTAAAGACCTGAATCGTATTTTCGTCGCGTCTAAATATGTGAAGTCGATTTAATACGGTTTGCGAGGCAGACCACGAGCTATATACGGCAGCCCTACTAGTAAGACCCATCGATGGGTTGATATTTAGAGCTCCTCCTAAACTTGTTGTTACGATGATAGACTCACCAACTTTTAAGTTGTCTTTAAAATCCTTAAGTGACTCTGATAATATCTTTTGCTTTTCATTTTGCTCTAAAGCTTGAAACTCAGGAGTTAATACAGCCTGTAGCTTTTGAGCTAAATCACTTTTTAACTTAGGAACTAAAATATTTCTAAACGGCTCTTTTAAGGCTAATTTAATGCTATGGATTGGTTTTACGTGCGCATAAGTTCTAGTTACAAAACCTCTTAAACCGCCGCTTAACCCAAAGGGGGAGGGCGTTCCATCGGTTCCGATATAAAGACCTGCGTCCACACTAAAACCAATTACATCTGCTAACTGCACAAGGTTATCCGTACCAAGATAGCTACCAGTTACAATTTCACGACTTGCAATAATGTTTGTATTAAAAAAAGTGGTCGTCCAAAAGGCAAATGGAGTTTTTTTAACCTCACCAGTCTGAATAAATTCGGCAAACTGAGCCACTGCAAGATCTAGCTGATGGTCAAATATTTTAAACCCCAAGTCTGTTCTTGGTAAGTACCTAGTGTTAAACTGGCTAACAACATTTGATATAATATTACTAATTCCTTTTGATTTGAAAAAAGCAAATAACTCATCACCTGACAAAGGTTCTTCAGGGTCACCATATGAAAATTTTTGAGCATAGCCTGGCCACTCTGTCGTTTTAAGTTTTCCATCCTTTAACTTATCACCAAGCGAAACTTTGGAATTAACAGAAATCTCATTAAACTCATTTTTTAAATCTAAGTACTTGGCTAAAAAATTTCTTCGTGAAATTAATTTTTCAACGATAAGCTTTTCAACCTCTATAGGATAATGAGCTTCGGCAACAATGCTTTCAAAATCAGATCGACTAAGTTTTAATATTTTTCTGGTTATCCATCTGGCGTCCTCATACGAAGTAGAAAATATATAACTTTCTTCATAGGGAAGCGACAGCTGTTGGTTAAATTCTTTTCCTGGGTTCCAGCTAAACACATTTACACTTTCAGTTACATCGGTAAAGTTATAAGGAACTAGTAGTGCGTTCAAAAGTCTACGGTTTTGAATTACAGCCGCTGTCATATCACCGCGGGATAAGTTGTAATAAGAGTCTTCAGCTCCGGGAAAAATAATAGCATCATTTAGAATAACTTTTGCTGGTAATTTTTG
>JAGRAL010000188.1 GCA_020434605.1 Bdellovibrionales bacterium | reverse complement strand
TTATTATGAGCCCAGGTATTTCACCTGAGCTAAAGATTTTTGATTATGCCAAATCAAATGGTGTTAAGGTAACTGGAGATGTTGAGTTTGCTTCGCAATTTATTGAAGAGCCAATTATCGCTGTTACTGGGACGAACGGTAAATCAACAGTTTGTAAGTTGATAGAACAAATGTTGAACCTATCTGGTGTAACGGCTTGGCTTGGTGGTAACTTTGGAACTCCGCTGATTGAATATGTAAGACAAGCGCGAAAAGGCGAGCGAGCAGAGTATGTTATCTGTGAAGTTTCTAGCTTTCAGTTAGAGCACTGTGATACGTTTGCTCCACGTAATATTATTTTTATGAACTTGTCTGAAAATCACTTTGACCGTCACCGCACTATGGAAAATTACATTGCTTGTAAGCGTCGAGTGTTTAGAAATGTAAATCATCAAACAACTAGTATTTTAAATGCTGATGATAAGCGTGTTGTAGATTTAGCAAGAGACCCGGTTGTTCAAAAAGGTAGAATTCTATACTTTTCTAGAAAACCAGCTCTTGAGCCACAAATTATGAATATTGGTGGGGCTGTTAACATTAAAAATGAGCTTCGCTTACGCGTAGGTCCTGAGATTGAAAACTTCAGCACAGAAGAAATCAAAATGGTTGGTCGTCACAGCATTGAAAACTTAATGGCAGCTATTTTGGCGGTTCGTGAAATTGGTGCAAAACCAGAAATGATCCAACAAGTAATTAATGAATTTCCGGGTCTTCCGCATCGTATTGAGTACGTTCGTAAAGCTGGTGGGGTATTATTTTACAATGACTCTAAAGCAACAAATGTTCATGCAGTAGCTAGAGCATTGGATTCTTTTGAAGAGAATGTGATTTTAGTAATGGGTGGTAAAGAAACAGGCGTGAGCTTTGAGTCTTTAGCGCCGTTTATCAAGCAAAAGGTAAAAACATTGATCCTAGTGGGTGAAGCAAAAGAAAAGATCAATCGTGATTTAGGCGATCACACGCAAACCTTCTTGATAGGAACATTTGAGGAAGCAGTTTTAATTGCATACCAAAAATCTCGTATCAATGACACCGTTCTTTTAAGCCCTGGTTGTCCAAGCTTTGATATGTTTGACAGCTATGAAGAGCGTGGAAATTACTATAAAAAAATAGTAAAAACATTTTCTTAAGGTACCCGGTTCCTTTTCCGGGTCACGGTGCATTACAACTTATTTTTTGTTAAGTATTGAAGCCTGCTAATTATTAACAACAATCTTAGTTAGTGAAACTAGACCCCAATATTCTTTGACGCACTACTTGGTGATGTTACCATATATACATGCGTCGCAATCAACTTGATCAACCGCTTTTACTCGCTCTATTTTTGGCTTTAGGCATAGGCTTAGTGCAGGTGTATTCTGCTAGTTATATTTTTGCCATTGAAAACCATAATGATGGGCTCTTTTATTTTAAAAAACAGCTATTGTATGCCGGTGTATCTGCTCTATTATTTTTGATTGTCTACAAAACACCGTGGGACTGGATTGAAAAATTTAGTAAGTGGATCTGGATTCCGCTTACAGTTTTAATGCTTGCAACGCTAGTTTCACCCATCGCTGTTAAAGTGAACGGAGCTTCTAGATGGTTGCAGTTACCATTTTTTAGACTGCAACCTTCAGAGATTTTAAAGATATTTGTTCCGCTTGTATGGGCCTCTTTATTTTTAGAATATAAATTTCAAAAAGATAACTGGTGGAAGGATCTAATTAAGTTAGTTTACTTTCTACTTCCGATAGTTCTCTTGTTACGTCAACCTGACTTTGGAACTTTTGTAATCTGTTGTATTACCATTTTATCTATTCTGTTTTCTTACGGTATGAAGTGGCGATATATATTCGCTTCTACTGCTACTGCCTTTATCTTTTTTATTGGTTTAATATGGGCAGTACCATACAGGCGAGCTAGATTGATGACTTTCTTTGATCCATGGTCAGATGCTAGTGGCTCTGGATTTCAAGTGATTCAATCGATGATGAGTTTTTATTCTGGTGGTGTGACTGGAGTTGGTCTTGGGCAAGGGCAAGGTAAACTATTCTTTTTACCTGAAGCACACACAGATTTTACACTAGCAGTTTTGGCAGAAGAGACGGGTTTTATTGGTCTACTTTTTGTAATTTGTTTGTACGCCTACATTATTTTTAAATCGATGCAAATTAGTATACAGGCTAAGACAAAATTTCAACAGTGTGTGGCGGTTGGATTGGTATCATGCTTTTCGTTTCAAGTTTTTATTAATATGGGTGTTACAATGGGTATACTACCTACGAAAGGGATTACACTTCCATTTTTAAGTTACGGTGGTAGCTCTCTTTTAGGTGTCGCCATATTGTTTGGATTATTATTAAATATTAAGCGTAGCTCGATTGATGCAAAAAAAGTCTAACAAAATCATTTTAACTGGCGGCGGTACTGGTGGGCATATCTATCCAGGCCTTGCAGTTGCACAAGCTTTACAAAAAATCGACCCAGATTTAAAGATTATATTTGTAGGTGCTGATCGCCCATTAGATAAAACGATTTTGTTAAAAATAGGTTATCCATTTTACTTACTGCCGATTGGTCCACTGAATGTTAACAGTACACTAAAAAAAATAATCACACTACTTGGAATACCCTGGGCTTTTTTAAAAGCCTATTTTTTGCTGTTACGATTAAGGCCATCTATCGTAATGGGATTTGGGGGCTATGCTTCGTTTCCGTCACTAGTTGCTGCAAGACTGCTAGGGATTCCATTTGCTGTATGGGAAGCGAATGCTCACCCCGGCCTTGTTACTAGAACTATTGGCAAACGTGCTAACTTAATTTTTTTAAATTTTTCAGATAAAGATGAGCTATTCGCGATTAAAAAAGTTTATAAATATGGAACTCCGACGAGATTTAAGCCGGTGAAGGTTGAAAAGTCTAATAGCTTTAGAGTTTTAGTTTTTGGCGGCAGCAGTGGTGCGAGAGCTATCAATGAAATCGTGTATGCATTTTTAGCAAAAGTAAATGCAGGTGAACAAGGCTATGAAAAGTATGCAGCCATTGAGTTTGTACATCAGATAGGGTCTACGGATTACGAAAAATTTAAAAAAATGTATAAAGACTTTAAGATCAAATTGGATGTTAGAGAGTTTATACATAATATGCCAGAGGAGTTAGCGAAGGCTGACTTTTTGATCTGTAGAGCAGGAGCCTCAACGGTTGCCGAAATTGCTTTAAGTAAAAAGGCGGGATTACTGGTGCCGCTACCTTGGGCCGCGGACAACCATCAAGTTCTTAATGCAAAAAGGCTAAGTGATGTAGGAGCAGCACTATTAGTAGAGCAAAAAGACTTTAATCCACAAAAATTAGGTGAAATTTTACAGCAAGTTACAGAGAATCCTAATCTAATCAGCAATATAGAGGAAAAGGTTTCAGCCTTTGCCAATCAAGATTCTGCCGAAAAAATAGCTAAAAAACTTCTTGATTACATTTCCTATAAGTCTCTGCTATAGGTGTTATATGCGTTTAGCGTCTCATAAAATATATTTTATCGGTATCGGTGGAGTGGGTATGTGTGGCCTAGCTGAAGTGCTACACAATATGGGTGCCCAGGTTTGGGGAAGTGACCTTAGTGAAAATGCAAACACGGAAAGACTAAGAGACCTTGGAGTAAACGTTTATATCGGTCATAAGAAAGGTCAACTAAGTGGAGCGGACGTTGTTGTATATTCTAGTGCCGTAAAATTTGATCATATAGAAATGTTAGAGGCTAGAGAAAGTAAAATTCCAGTAATTCCACGAGCAGAAGTTTTAGCTGAAATTATGTCTTTAAAGCGTGGTATTGCAATTGGTGGAAGTCACGGTAAGACAACCACTACATCGCTTGTTGCATCTGTATTTATGCAAGCCAACTTAAAACCAACGATTGTTGTTGGAGGAAGGCTTGATATTATTAAAAGCACTGCGCTTCTGGGTTTAGGAGAATGGTTAATTGCAGAAGCGGATGAAAGCGACGGTAGCTTTTTAAAATTGCGACCAGAAATTTCTGTGATCACAAATATCGATAATGATCATATGGATTTTTATAAATCTGATTTTGAGTTAGAAACTGCATTTAGAAATTTTGCCTTACAAGTTCCATTTTATGGAAAGATTTTGGCTTGCGGCGATGATAAAAGAATTCGCAAAGCACTAGCAAACTTTCCGAAAAATGTGATCTATTACGGATTTAGTGATGATAATGATTACCGCCTGATTGGGGAGAAGTCTAAATATTCTTTGATGCATCAAGATCAACTGCTTGTAGAATTTGAAGTCGCACTTCCAGGTAAACACAATGCGCTCAATGCAACGGCTGCAATATTAGTTGGTAAAGAGGCGGGCATATCTTTAGAGGTAGCAGGGGAAGCAGTAAAAACCTTTACCGGTGTAGGAAGACGCTTTCAATTAAAAGGTAATAGAAATAATATACCTATTTATGATGACTACGCTCATCACCCTACAGAAATTAAAGCAACTCTAGCAGCATTTAAAGAGAAGTTTCCTGGACGCAGAATCGTTGTTGCTTTTCAACCGCATCGTTACAGTAGAACGCATCTTTGTTGGCATGATTTTTTAACTTCATTTGTTGAAGCAGATGTTCTGTTATTAAACGAGATATACGCAGCTGGTGAAAAAAACACATTTGATATCAGCGGAGAAAAACTTTTTAACGAAATCAATCATAAGAATAAATTTTTCTGCAAAAATAATTCTGAAACATTATCTACTGCCAAAGCCGAGCTGCAAGAAAATGATGTATTTGTAACCTTCGGAGCAGGGGATATTTGGAAAGTAGGAATGGAGCTATTAGTTGAGCCTGGCGATAGATAGAAATACAGATTTAAAAAAATACAACTCCTGGAAAATAGGAGGTCCTGCCGACCATTTTTGTTTACCGCAAACAATAGATGAAATGATCGAGGCTGTAGAATACGCAAAAGATTTAAGACTTCCCATCACTATCTTGGGTAGCGGAAGTAATGTGCTAATTCCTGATAGTGGACTAAAAGGATTAGTGATTTGCACTAAAAAATTTAAAGGTTTAGAAACTCAAAAAACAAAAGAGCGATTTGTAATTACAGCCATGGCAGGAGAGCCAAAGTTTTCTTTGGCAAAAGCTTTTATTAAAGAAAATCTACCTCCAGGGATTTTTTTGTCAGGGCTTCCCGGCGATGTTGGTGGTGGTATTGTCATGAACGCAGGAATCGCAGAGCAGATGACTCCTCGTGAGTTTCATGAGATGACGGATTGGGTAGAAGTTTTAAGAGACGGTCAAATTATTCGCTTTGAAAAATCACAATTACAATGGTCATATCGTCACTGCCTTGGGTGGGAACCGGGAATTATTGTGAGAGCTGGATTTTCTTGGTCACTGGCTGACATTGATAAGACTATAAAAGATAAAGCAGCTATGTTTGCAAAAACTAGAAAAGACAGACAGCCTTTAGAGATGCCTTCTTGCGGATCCACCTTTGTAAACCCTCCTGGAAACTCTGCGGGCCGCTTGATTCAAGATAGCGGTTTAAAGGGTTACCAAATTGGAGATGCACAGGTTTCTTTAAAGCATGCAAATTTTTTAGTAAACCTGGGCAATGCAAAAGCTTCTGATTTTGTTGCATTGATATCTCATATACAAAAAACCGTAAAAGAAAAATTTAATATCGAACTAAAAACCGAAGTAAAGTTCTTATAAATTAGTAAGCCGAAATCCCTGTAATGTGTTGGCCTAAGATAAGGCGGTGAATATCTTCGGTGCCTTCGTAAGTATTAACTGTTTCTAAATTCATAAGATGTCGACCCGTGTGATAGTCGTAGGTAACACCATTTGCACCTAAAATGTCTCGACTTAAGCGCGCAATTTTTAGTGCTTCACTGACGTTATTCATTTTAGCCATGGATATTTGCGGAGGTATCGTTTGGCCTTGATCCATGCTTCTTCCTAAGTGGTATGCTAGCATTTGCGCCTTGGTAATTTCTGTAAACATGGTAACAAGCTTTGCTTGTATTAATTGGTGCGACGCTAGTGGTTTACCAAAAGGCGAGCGGTTGAGCGAGTAATCAAGAGCTTCTAAATAACAAGCTTCTGCAGCTCCTACTACGCCCCAAGAGATTCCATAGCGAGCGATGTTTAAACAAGAAAATGGTCCTTTTAAGCCGATAACTCCCAAAACTTGCTCGGGTTTAATACGAACATTATCAAATTGCATTTCAGTGCCATAACTAACTCGTAAGCTAAACTTTGCATCTAATTTTTTGACGGTGATGCCTTTAAGGCCTAGGTCAACAATCAGACCAATCACTTTACCGTCTTCGTTTTTAGCCCAGATAATAGCTATATCAGCAATAGACCCATTGGTTAGCCAGCGCTTTTTTCCGGATAATAGGTAATCGCTTCCATCTTTAATTACTTTTGTTGTCATTGCTCCTGGATTAGATCCACCCTCTGGTTCGGTTAAACCAAAACAGCCAATCAATTCACCTTTTGCCATCTTAGGAAGATATTTGTTTTTTTGTTCCTCAGTACCAAAGGTTGCTATTGGGTACATAGCTAATGCGCCTTGCACACTGATAAAACTTCTTACCCCACTATCACAGCGCTCAATTTCTTTCATCATTAGGCCGTAAGTAGTATAGCTTAAGCCAGGGCAACCATAGCCTTTAATGGTCGCACCCAATAAACCTAACTTACCAAACTCAGGGATTAAGTCTTTAGGAAAAGTGCCAGCCTGAAAATGCTCGTTGATAGTAGGCATTAAGCTCTTAGTTACAAATTTATTAATCAGTGACTGTGTCGCTTTTTCTTCTTTAGAGAGTAATGAATCTAGAGAGAAAAAATCGGGACTCATTACATAGCCTCAATAACGATAGCAATACCTTGACCACCACCAATGCATGCACTCCCTATGGCAAGCGATTTCTTGCGTCTATGTAGTTCGTATATTAGGTGGTTCATGATTCTAGTGCCTGAAGCACCGAGCGGATGACCTACAGCAATAGCACCGCCATTTACGTTTGTTTTATTGTTGTCTAAGTTTAATTCTTTTTGAACAGCCAAGTACTGTGCAGAGAAAGCTTCGTTGACTTCAATAAGATCCATATCATTTAAACTAAGTTTTGCTTTTGTAAGTGCGTTTTTAATAGCTCCAACTGGGCCGATTCCCATGATAGTAGGATCACATCCAACAGAGGCATATGATCTTATTTTAGCAAGTGGTTTTAAACCACGCGCTTTAGCTTCTGTTTCGGTCATTAGGATAGACATAGCTGCACCGTCTACAATACCAGAAGCATTTCCGGCTGTAACTACACCATCTTTTTTAAAAATAGCAGGGAGTTTTTTTAAGCCTTCAAGACTTACATCACCTTTTGGATGCTCATCATTTTCTACAGACAATTCTCCCTTTCTAGTCTGAACCGTAATCGGACTTATTTCGGTTGCAAACTTTCCTTCTTTTAAAGCAGCTTGGTAGCGCATCTGTGATTGTAGAGCATACGCATCTACTTCATCTCGTGAGATTTTATATTTTACCGCAAGATTTTCGGCAGTGATTGCCATAGGTGTATTGGTATACTGATCAACAAGAGCTGCGGTTAAATAGTCTTCTACTTCGGTTCCACCCATTTTTTGTCCCCACCTAGCTGAGCGTAGCACGTAAGGGATTTGAGACATCTGTTCAACTCCACCAGATAATATTACCTTCGCCTCTCCTGTTTGCATCATCTGCATAGCAGTGATCCAAGCTTGAAAGCCGCTACCGCACAATCTTGCGACTCCTAAAGCGGGTACGTTTTGTGGGACTCCTAATTTAAGTCCTAAATGTCTTGGGGTATATATGGCATCACTTCCAGATTGAACTACATTCCCTAAAACAATGTGATCTATATCTTCTGGTTTTAGACCACTTTGCGATAAGCAGGCCTGGGAGGCTTGTAAAGCTAGATCAGTAGCATTTACATCTTTAAGGCTTCCACCAAATTTACCGAACGGATTTCTTTTTGCTGCAACAATAACTATATTTTCCATGGGTAAACTTTAAGTTTTGTTGCTAATAGGGTCAATGTATTTTGAGAGCTTAGTTCCATTCCCAACGCATAAATAGCATAGACATGCTATCGTCTGAGTTAGGCGAAACTGAATCGTTACCATATGTTACGGCAAGTAGTGCACCAGTCGACAAGTCTTTTTCAATGGAACACTCTAACTTTGCATCACTAAAATAGTACACAAGGTTAGCTTGTAAAAAGCCTCTGTATTTCATTTTAGCCATATTTTGAAACGGCTGATATTGTAAGTTAATTTTGTGTTCGATATCGTCAGGCTTTTCTTTGGCAAAAGTGATATCGTATTTCATCGACTCTTCTACGCTTTTTACTGTCTTAAAAATGCTAGCATTTGGTGTAAATTTACCTTTTGCGAAGTTTTTAAAAGTATGGTCCATAATTTTTTTACCAACTTTTTCACTACGAGCAGCATCTGAATTTTCGTTATAATCTAAGTCTTTAGTAGGCTCAATTTCTTGTGGTTCGGCAAGACCAACCAATTCATCAGTAGGAACATAAAGCTCCAAGTCTTTCTGTTGAATTGAGTTACTATACTCAACTGATTTTAAGGCATTCCAACGCTTAATATCTACTGAACGCTGGGTAGCTGCAAACAATTGAAATGGTAATAAAAGTAACAATAAAATCATCATAACCTCACTCATTACTTTATAGAGCAAGGGGGGTGCCAGATAGTCCAGTTTAGAGGCCCTAGCTTTGTTCTAATAATCAATATAGAAATACCACCGTCTCAAACTGAGACGTTAGCTGCCTAAGTGCCGCTTTTGGGCCTTATATGTATAGAGTCTGATTTTAGTTTAGTGATCTATAGGTTTAAGCTGTGCTGAGAAAGAATATAGTGTTTTTGATCTGTGATAAAATGGGTGGTAATTATGGCTATGCCCTCTGGCATAGCCCAATATCTACTCTACAGTTACTGACTTCGCTAAGTTTCTTGGTTGATCTACATCAAAACCCAATCTATCTGCGACATGATAAGCCATTAACTGTAATGGTATCACTGATAAAACGGGATTTAAATTCCAACTTGTTTTAGGTAAAGATAGGTAATGTTTTGCTAGCGATTTTAATCGCTCATTATGACCTGTACCGATAGCAATAATTTGTCCGCCTCTTGCTCTTACCTCTTCTAAGTTACTCACTGTTTTTTCATACACATCATCAGTAGGTGCAACGACTACAACAGCCATTCTGTCATCAATGAGAGCGATAGGTCCGTGTTTCATCTCGCCTGCGGCATAACCTTCTGCGTGCATGTAAGCTAATTCTTTTAACTTTAAAGCGCCTTCCATTGCCATTGGGTAATTCACACCTCGGCCCATATACAGAAAACCTTTGTAGTCTTTAAGAGTCAAAGCTGCTTCATCAAAAAATGAGTCGTAGGCTAATACTTTTTCGATTTCAGACGGCAGGGCTTGCAAGCTGCGTAGGTAGGATTTTTCTTCGTCTCTAGTTAGCGTTTCGTTCACTCTACCTAGGTATACCCCTAGTAGGTTCAATAAAGCTAGAGTAGCAGTAAGTGCTTTGGTAGAAGCTACACCAATTTCTGCGTCTGCCTTCATGTACATCTTAAAAAATGCTTCACGATCAATCGAAGAATTTTTTGCATTACATATACTTAATGTTTTCGCCCCTTTTTCTTTGGCCATTCTTAAGCTAGCCAGCGTATCAGCTGTTTCACCACTTTGTGAAATTACAATAACTAGCGAGTTTTTAGGTATGACGGGTTTTCTATATCTGAACTCAGAAGCAAATTCTACCTCTACAGGAATACCTGCCATAGCTTCTAGAATGTATTCGCCCGTAAGGCCTGCATAAAAACTAGTTCCACAGGCTACAATAAATACGCGCTCAAAGTGTTTTAACTGCGAGTAAAGTTCATCTTGTTTTAGAGCTTCTCCGTTAGAGTCGCTTGATACTACTTGTAAGCTGATTTTAAGGTTTGCAACATCAATGTGTGGTGACATAGCGGCAGCAACAACTCGAGGTTGCTCGTAAATTTCTTTTTTCATGAAGTGAGGGTATCCCTGCTTTTCAATAGCATCCGGGCTCATATCTAGTTCAGTGATTTTTTTTGAAATCGCAGAACCTTTCATGTCATAGATTTGGTACTTATCTTTTTTAGCAACGACGATTTCATGGTCATCGATAAAAATCACTTTATTGGTGTAGGTGATAATGGCTTGCGCATCACTAGCAACAAAACACTCATCTTTTCCAAGACCTAAAACAAGAGGTGGACCATTTTTTACAGCGACTAGAGTGTCAGGTTCATTTTCACTAAGCGCTGCGATAGAGTATGCACCTTCTAATTTAGGAATCACAGTAGATAAAGCCTCTTTCAAAGTAGAGCCCTTTTCTATTTCTCTAGAAATAAGGTGAGCTACTAACTCAGAGTCAGTATCGCTAGTAATCTTAGCTCCTTCTTTTAGAAGGTACTCTTTAATCTCTTGGTAGTTTTCAATGATACCATTATGAACAAGACTGATTTTTCCTACAGCATGCGGATGAGCGTTACTTTCATTGGGTACGCCGTGTGTAGCCCACCTAGTGTGCCCGATACCAATATTTCCAGTGAATTTTTCATTATCTAGTTTTTCTTTTAGGTGAATCAATTTTCCGGCGGATCTAACGCGCTTTAATTTACCATTGTCTAAAATTGCGATGCCGGCAGAGTCATAACCTCTGTATTCTAATTTTTTTAAACCATCATAGATAACTTGTTTAGGATCTCTAGACCCGTAGTAACCAATTATGCCACACATAAGTTATTCCTTATCGTCTTTTTTAACGTAGTTTTCTTTGATAAATTGTTTGCCCCTAGCAACAGCTAGAGAATAGGCAGGTACGTCTTTTGTAATTGTCGAGCCAGAGCCGATGACAGCAGAATCTCCAACAGTAATAGGTGCAACAAACTGCGTATCACTGCCAACAAAAACATTATCCCCGATTTTTGTTTTGTATTTATTTTTGTCAGCTGCGTAGTTACAAGTAATTGTACCGCAACCAATATTTACATTTTCGCCAATCTCGGCGTCACCTAAATAGGTCAAGTGACCGGCTTTAGATCCCTTGCCAAATTTAACTTTTTTCATTTCTACAAAGTTACCAACTTTAGCATCTTCACCAATCTCAGTATTTGGACGCAGGCGCGCGTAAGGTCCTACGACGGCTTTACTCTTTACGACACAATCTTCTAGGTAAGAGCCAGCTCGCACTTGAGCATTGTCATGGACGTCTGAGTTGATAATGAATGCATTTGGTTCTACAACAACACAAGCACCTAATTTAGTAAGTCCTTTTAAAAAGACTCCTGGATATAAAACAGAACCTGCACCAACTTGCACAGTTGGCTCAACATAAGTTGCTGCTGGATCAAGAATAATAACTCCTTCATCCATTAAGGTTTTTGTTTTTGCTTGAAAAATCGATTTAGTCGCTTGTGCTAATTCAACTTGTGAGTTTACGCCAAACGCAACTCTGGGATTTCCTTCAACGGCTACCATTTTAATAGTAGCTTCGTGGCATAACTCGATAATGTCAGTTAAGTAAAACTCGTTTTTTTCTGGGTTTACTTCGATTTGCTGGATTAGTTCTTTTAAAATATCAGCCTTAATCAAATAAATGCCAGAGTTAACTTCATTAATTTTTAATGCCTCTTGGCCTGCATGCTTTGCTTCAACGATAGCTCTTAATTCATTGTTGTGTCGGATAACACGTCCATAACTTCCTGGGTCTTTTATTTTTGCAGTTAAAAGGCCAAGCCCAGCGTTAGAATCCTCAAACTCTTTAATGAATCGTTTAAGATCTGCGGTTTGTATCAGAGGATGATCACCATTTAAAATTAAAATAGTACCTTCTAAAGATTCTGGGTTTGCGCACATAACAGCATGACCAGTGCCTAGTTGTTGTTCTTGCACATAACATTGAGCACCTAGAGGTTGTACTACAGTTTGCACAATATTTTTTCCGTGCCCAACAACTACGCGTATTTCTTTAGGGTTTAAATCTTTCACATTAGATAAAATATAAGAAATAATGGGTAAACCCGCCA
>JAGRAL010000187.1 GCA_020434605.1 Bdellovibrionales bacterium | reverse complement strand
AAAACAATGCCAAAATCAAAAGGCCTAATACCACAGGCAATAATGAAAAATACTCTGTATTAAAAAAGCGAATCATTATGGTTTTCTCCTTAGTATTGTACGACCTAAAAATACCCCCATCATGTATAAACCGATGGCCCATAACAACCATGTTTCAAAATACTCTTCATACTTGGTAAATGTATACGTTTCTACTTTTGTTTTCTCTAAGCTATCAATCTTGCTAAACACATCTTTAAGAGACGGAGTGTTTATCGCTTTATAATAACTTCCCCCTGTCACTCTTGCTAATTGATCTAACAATTCATCATTTACTTTTGACTGCATCGGCTGATAAGACTTAATTTTTCTACCAAAAGCGTCTGTTGCAATAACTGGTAATTGCGCCATACCATCTCTTCCAACGCCAATGGTGTATATTTTTATACCATACCCTTTTGCAATATCTAATGCTGTTTCTGGTGCAATTGTCCCAGCATTGCTTTCCCCATCCGTTAGCAAGATTAGAACTCTAGATTTTGCTGAAGAATCTTTTAATCTTGCTACACCGTTAGCAAGAGCCACCCCAATCGCAGTACCCATCTTTAGATTTCTAGAAATTTCTATACTTTCAATACTCTTATATAATAGTGGATAATCTGTAGTTAGAGGCACTCTTGTATAAGATTCACCAGAAAACACTACTAGTCCTATGCGGTCCGACACACGCCCTGCAATGAATTCACGAATCGTCTTTTTTGCAGACTCTAACCTGTTCACAGGTTTCATATCCTCAATCAACATAGAGTCAGAGACATCAAGCACCAACATAATATCAATACCGTCAGCGTTCTTTTTTTCTTTACTACTAACAATTTGTGGTCGCGCTAGGGCTACAATCATCAACGCTACAGCTAGCAACTTACAGACCAGTGGCACATACTTAAGGTATGGGAATATAATGGTAGAACCTTTTTTTAATAAATTGATATCACTAAATAAAAAAGCGCCACTACGTCTTTTAAAAAAAAGTAGTACGTATATTGCTAACGCAAACCAAGGTAGAAAAAATATAAATGCCCACAAACTGTGCCAGGTCATTTAACTTTCTCTCCTTTAATTCCATACAATTCATCAACATTCTTACGAAGCGTATCACTCATCGCTGCCATATCATCTGCACTTAGATCTTTTGCTTTTTGACTTATTTTTTTTAATTCTAAAAGATTACGTTTTAAATGTACCAAGACAGGCTTTGGCGCGCGAACTTTTCGCACAAAAAACTTTGTCGTATCACTAATGCTTCGACTTCTTACTGGAAACAAAAATTTATGCTCTAAAAAAGTATAATACGCATTTTGTAGTCTGGTATAACCTTCAACCCCAAAAAGTTTATCCCGGTGAATACCCCTAAGTTCTTTGTAAAAATATTTATCAGGGCTCTGGGCTAACTGCTTATTTTGCATATCCTCAAGCCAGCGCTTAAAGCGATACCGATGAATCCACTTTTTTACTCCTATCAATAAGACTAGTAAAGCTAGCAATAGTAAAATGGCCCAAAGCAAAGTCGGGTAAGATAACTTATCAGGTCCTATAAAAGGATATGGTTGTGGCCCTTGTTGAGGCTGTTGAGCAGAGGCACTTTGAGATTGGCTAGATGATTTATAATCATGCTTGTCTAAAACACTAATCACTTCAAATTTTGACGTTGATAAAGTGGCCTCTTCACCGCCCCCTGATAAAATAAACTCAGGTGTCTGCTCTCCCACTTTATAAGAGGCAATTTGTAAATTTAAAGTCGTCTCATCAATAAATTGCGGACCACTAATATAATAGGATGGTGTATTTTCTTCTTTTTCTGTCTTTAATGTAATTTTCCAATCCGTAGTCGATTGGCTAAGCATTTCACCTCTACACTGTAAGTCAATCTTTTGTCCTACAGTAAATGCATCTACATCCACCTGAGTACTTGCTGGCTGGAAAATTTTATCCGTTAGCGAATGCTTTGCCGAACTAGTAATTTCACAATTCCAAGCTTTCATCGTCTGTGTCTCTTTTGAAAAAATGCGATCAAGGGATCTACATAATTTTTTGCGCTAGTTATAAAAACAGATCCCACTTCTGCTTGCCTTAAACTTTTTTCTATCCACTTTCTTCGTTTATCATGGTCTTGCTTAAGCATTTTTTGAAACTTACTACTTGAGGTGTCTACACTTACCCACTCGCCCGTTTCTGCATCCTGAAAATCCATAATGCCCAACTTTGGAAAGTCCGCCTCGGTCTCATCCTCAAGAACGATTGCCGTAACATCGTGCTTTCTAGAAAGACGCTTTAAACTTAACTCAAAGCCAGCATCAAAAAAATCACTAAAGATAAACACATTGGATTGCTTTTTTAGTAGACCACTTAAGTAGTCAACACTGGGCTTTATGGATGTCCCGCGACTCTTAGGTTTAAAGTACAATAAATCTCTAAGGATACGATGCATATTCGCTCTTCCCTTTTTAGGAGGAACGTAATGCTCTACCTGATCAGAAAATAATAATAGTCCAACATGATCCCCGTTACCAATAGCTGCAAAACCTATAAGTGCAGCTAGGTGTACGATTCTCTCCCCTTTAAAATATCCCTCTGAGCCATAGTCTCCTGAACCACTCACATCCACCATGAGTATTGTTGAGAGCTCTCTTTCTTCATCAAACTTTTTAATATGCATACGGCCAGTTTTTGCAGAAATATTCCACGAGATATGTCTAACATCATCTCCATGTACATATTCTCTAAATTCAGAAAACTGCATCCCCTGACCTTTAAATGCAGAGTGATACTCGCCGGTAAAAATATTATTTACTAGCTTTCTAGTATTTAACTCAATGAGTTTTACTTTTTTTAAAATTTCCGGTGGAAATCTCAAACAGGCACCTCTATTGTGTTTAATATTTCACTAATTACTGAATCCGCAGTAGTTTCTTCTGCCTCTGCTTCGTAGCTAAGACCAATTCTATGTCGTAAAACTGGATAGGCTACCGCTTTTACATCTTCTGCTCCCACATACCCGCGACCGCGTAAAAACGCATGGGCTTTAGCAGCTCGTACCAAGCTGATTGTAGCTCTCGGTGAACATCCGACTTCAATTAAGTCTGATAAGTGATTCATACCAAAATCTTTTGGATCTCTTGTACTCACCACAAGATCCACAATGTAATTTTTTATTTTATCATCCACATAAATCATATTTACAACTTGCTTAGCCTTGATTAGGTCTTCACGACTAATCACTTTTTGTACCGCGTGCTGTGCATCCTCGTGCAACCTATTTAAAATCTCCATTTCTTCTGAGCGAGATGGGTAATTCACTATGATTTTAAACATAAATCGGTCCATCTGAGCTTCCGGAAGCGCGTACGTACCTTCTTGTTCTAATGGGTTTTGAGTAGCCATTACTAAAAACGGCATATCTAATTTGTAGGTGGTATCACCGATGGTCACTTGCTTTTCTGCCATCGCTTCTAAAAGTGCTGACTGTACTTTAGCTGGCGATCTATTGATCTCATCTGCTAACACAATATTACTAAAAATAGGTCCCTTTTTAGCAACAAATGATCCACTCGCTTGGTTATAGATCATAGTCCCGATTAAATCTGAAGGTAAAAGATCTGGCGTAAACTGAATTCTTTGAAACTGTAAATCAATCGTTTTGGTGATAGTGGCAATGGTTAACGTTTTTGCTAGTCCCGGCACGCCTTCTAATAAAATATGGCCACCTGTTAGCAAGCCAATCAATATTCCCTCTAGCATCTCTTGTTGGCCTACCACTACCTTGCCAACCTCTGCCATCATACGTCCAACAAACTCGCTGTCTTTTTTTATTTGTGCATTTAAAGCTAAAATATCAACTTGCAATGGAACCTCACTTCAAAAAATATTTTCATTTATTGTCTCTAACTTAGCCTTAGGCATCAAGATATTTACACTTCGCAACAAATTGACAGTGCGTAATGCTACAGGTAGGCTGATTCTTACGTATGAATCAAAGCAAACGAATCTTCTTAGTGCTGAGCATTTTATCATTAGTTCTTTTGCTGATTGGTCAAAAATTAGGCGGAAGACAGGGTCTTTTATTTGCTTTTTTAATCTCTATTGCAGCTAATACTTTAATCTATTATTACGCCGACATAAGAATACTAAATATGTTCAAAAATAAACCCATTGAAGGCAATGATCCATGGGATATTAATTTAATGCTTAGAGAACTTTCCCATACAGCAAAACTACCTGTACCAAAAATATATTCTACAAAGCTTGAGTCCCCGACAGCAATAACGATTGGAAAATCATGGACTCAGTCCTCTATCTTAGTAAGCGAGAAACTTTTAGAAAAGTTATCTAAAGATGAACTTAAAGCAGTTCTTGCACTTGAGTTAGCAAAAATCAAAAGACACGATACCTTAGCTATGGGAATGCTAAGTATTTTTACCTCATTTTGGTTGCAGATTAGCCAAACACTAGACTCTATCATTTTTATGCACTGGATTTTCAAAAAACGTATCTATGCATTCACCTATGTAAGCCTACCAATACTTAAAGTTATACTTTATATAACCATACACCCGTCTACGTATTACGCCAGCGATAAATTTGCTGTCGAACTTTTGCCAAACCCAAAGCTCCTAGCAGAAGTGATTTGGAAGCTAGAATCCTACGCAAGCACTATACCCCTTAAAGTTCCTTTGGACACAGCCCACCTTTTTATAGTAAATCCTTTACCCAAGGACGGCGTTTATAAATGGCTAAGAATACAGCCAGAGTATAGCCTTCGCATTCAAAGGTTGGTCGGCCATTTTCCTATTTAGGAGATTTTATGCATAAAGAGCTAGAAGCCAATTTCTCTACACTGATCTTATCCATCGCATCCGCAGCAGCCATGCATTTAGGTGAAAACTCAGGTTCATCTCAGAAAGTCGAAAAAAACCCAAGCCTAGCAAAATTCAACATTGAACTTCTTCGTCTTTTACAAGAAAAAACAAAAGGCAACCTAAGCCCCGAAGAGGATTCTTTACTATTACGTGTTCTTAAAGATTTACAGCTGAAGTATGTTACTGAAACAAAAAAACAGTGAGGTATATATGCGCACACTCTTTATTTTTATTTTTCTCTTACCATCTGTAGTATTTGCAGACTCTCTTCCAGATTTTGTAAGCCTAACCAAGAAAGTAAACCCTGCTGTAGTCAACATCCAGACTAAGCAAATTCCAAAAGACAATCCGTATAGCGACCCTATGCAAGAATTTTTAGAGCAATTCTACGGAATGTATCCCAGACACCGTGAGCCTATACAGTCATTAGGTTCTGGTTTTATCATTGATAAATCTGGTCTAATCATTACCAACAATCACGTTGTAGATAAAGCAGACGAAATCGACGTTCAGTTAAGCACTTCCGAAAAAACATATAAAGCAAAAGTTATTGGAAAAGATGCACGAACCGACATAGCTCTTATTAAAATTGATGCAAAGATTGATTTACCCATTCTACCGCTTGGCAGTAGTGATACAACAGAGGTCGGCGAATGGGTGGCAGCGTTTGGTAGCCCACTTGGTTTTACTCAAACCGTCACTAAAGGCATTATCTCTGGTAAAGGTAGATCGGTTGAAGAGATTGGTCTGTTTCCATTTTTACAAACAGACGCCAGCGTTAACCCAGGTAACTCAGGCGGTCCATTAGTAAATTTAAAAGGTGAAGCTATTGGGGTAAATACGTTTATTATTCAGGGTGCCTCTGGTTTAAGTTTTGCTACTCCTATTGACGGCGTGAAACAAATTCTTGGAGATTTAAAATCTAAAGGTAAGGTCATCCGTGGTTACATTGGTTTGGCTTACTCTCCTTTAGATCCAAGAGCTGCCAATTACCTAGGGTTAAAGGATTTAAGTGGAGTAATCGTAGGAGATGTTTACAAGGGTGGGCCTGCGGACAAAGCAGGAATTAAACCTTACGATGTCATCGTAAAATTTGGTGAAACAGAGATTAAGTCACCCGCCTCACTACAAAATGCAGTAGCAAAACAAAAGATCGGTTCAAAGGTAGAAGTAAAAATTCTTCGCGACCGAAAAGAAGTTTCTAAAAAGCTCTCTATCGAACTTCCGCCAGATGAGTTTTACGCTAGCGGATCTAATAGTTCAGACAATACAAGTTTACCTGAAGGCGAACTAGCTCCCTATGATTTAGGCTTTCGTTATTCTATCTTGCCCCCTCGAACACTAAGCAAACTAGGAATACCTAAAACTAAAAAACCTGTTATTCTTTCTATTGAACCAGGCTCTCCTGCAAGACAAGCTGGACTTGCTAGAGGAGACATCATTTTAGATATCAATCGAAAAAATATTAGATCCATGGGTGATGTTAAAAATTACCTAAGAAAAGGCAGCAACTTAGTGCGAGTGCAGCGTGGAAACTACCGAGTGGCACTTTTTATCGAAGGTTAAAAAGTTTACCTACAAAAGATTATATTTTGTTAAAATACGAAAGTCTTTTGTAGGACCTTTAACGGACCAATCCGTCGTCCAAGCGTTTACATCAAAAACAATACTTCCCCTATACATATCAGGCTCACATAGATGATTTACCTTAAATAACGGATAAGACTCTAAATCATAAGAATAAAATGGTTTTCCATCTTCAAATAAGACAGCAACGCACCTATCATTTATTTTTTTATACCTATACATCCTGGATGATTCGACTTCAGTCCTAAGAGTTTTTAGAACTCCTTTTTCTAAAAAAATATAGCCATCTCCCTCAGAATAAAAATGTAAATATCCTGAGAACGCCACAAGGTTTTCACCGTTAGTGTCTCTCACTTCTCTAGTGATAGACCATTTACCTCGCTTGAGATTTTTTAAAAAAATATCTGAATCCATCGAAACCACTATGCTTGAAATAGATTCAATGGTCATGAAAAATACAATATCTTAGCGTCTTTTTAATTATAGTTACTAACTAGCTGCAATATTGCTTTAATTAGTCTCAAGACCTGCTTAGAATTGGGAATGCAGTTTGATATTTTTTTCTCTTTAAGCCATACACCGGTAAATGGAAATTTGCCCTCAGAAAAAGTTCTGTTAAAAAACTTTTTTGATCAGGTGAAAGCCGCTGATCAATTAGGTTATGAAACCGCCTGGATTGCTGAATCTCACTTATCTAGTCAAACTCAAAAGAAGAATCCACATCCTGTTGTACCGCATTGGCAGGGCGAAATTGGTATCAATACAGATATTTTTCAATTGGCTCACATGATCTTTGATCAAACCCATCAAATCGAGGTGGGTTCAGCTGTTATGAATTTGTTTACAAATGGAGGTCCGATAGCTGCTGCCGAAAGGGTCGCTACTTTTCTATCTCTTCATGAATTACGAGAGCAAAACAGAAGATTAAAGATTGGGTTCTCGGCGGGACGTTTTGAGTACATGAGCCGCGCATATGGCGTACTGCCACGCAATCCACTAGAAGAAAAATTTTGGCCCATGGTTAAAAATCAATTTTTTAGTGAGGCCTGTGAAATTTTCCTAAAGTTATTATCTAAAAAAGAAATTTCTAGTCAGGATATATCCATTCGCTACCTTGAGGAAGATAATTTTAGAAGTCCGCAAGAGTGGCTACAAGCGCAAGAAGCCTTTACTCCTAAAAACCATATGAGCCGCATTCCCATTGATAAGTTTTATGAGTTTGATTTATTAAAAATTGTACCACAGAACTTCAACTTAAATTTGCTAGACTTGATCATAGGTAGCCACGTTCCTCACATGCAAATTGAAGTCAATAAACACCTTCCTGTAAAAGTCTTTAATCTTTCAATCACAAAGCCTGAGATCATTGATGCCACTCACCATCGCATGCAGGCCCACTACCACAAAGATGGTGGCGAATGGCAGCGTGCATACATGCCAAGAACTACTTTTGTATTTATTAACGAACAAAAAAATCTTAGTCCTAAACAAAGAAGCCAAAAAGCAAGAGAAGAAGCAAAACTTGCCCTTAGCGCCTATTGGACAGCTCTTGAAGGAACAGTGGACCCTAAAAAAATCCAGGATGCCAGTGACAATGCACTGATCGGCACGGCCGAAGAAATCAGTGAACAAATGAATAAGCGCTTTCACGAAGATGATACCCTGATGCTGTGGTTTGATTTTTTTAATCACGACAGCAAAAGACTTATTGAGAATATGCAGGCCTTTAAAGAAAAAGTTGTCCCCCAATTTGATACCAAAAAGAGAGGTTACCCTGACTTTCTCAAGAGATAAAAGCCTATCTATCATTGATATATCTCCATCTATCCACGAAGCTATCGCTGTGTGGCCAGGCGACCAAGTGTTTAAACGTAAATATTCTATGTCTTTACGTAACGGTGATAATATTGATCTAAGTCAGATCACCACTAGTTTACATTTAGGGAGTCATGCCGACTCTCCTTCCCACTATAGTAGTCCCGGCATAGGAATTGACGAAGTACCCCTTCACTACTACAACGGCTTATGCCAAGTAATTCAAGTCGCAACATCTAAAGGAAAACGAATTTACCCTGAAGACATCAATGTAGAGATTGAGGCTTCGCGAGTACTATTTAAAACAGATACTTATCCAAATCCCAATGTTTTCAACACTGATTTCTGCAGTTTATCAAAAGACCTGGTAACTTATTTAGGAGACAAGGGCGTTATCTTAATTGGGATTGATACACCAAGTGTAGATCTATACCATGATAAAATTTTAGAATCACACCACGCACTTTTAGAAAAAAACATTATGAACATCGAAGGCCTGGTCTTAGACACCGTAAGGCCTGGTCTTTACACTTTATTTGCATCACCTTTAAAAATAGAAGGAGCTGATGCAGCTCCTCTAAGAGCTATTCTTGTAGAAAATCTTCTTTAGAGCAGGGTTCAACTAACCTTACATCTTTTGTATTGACCCAGTAATAGCCCGTTCTTAAATACTGATCCGCTGGCAAATCACTCATAGATACATGCCTATCAAATCGTTGCAAGCTAGCGCTTGTCACTAAGACTCTGTCTTGTTCGTACGTTTGATCCACTTTATCGTACTTTCCAATTGCATATCTACCTACGATTTTAAATCTATCAATGTATGTAGGTTGAGGCATTTTTCTTGCATCCATTTTTTGAGGGTTCTTATCATTGAATCCAAGATAATAATTGTCCTTACCATAGCTTTTTGATGAGAATGTCGCCAAATAACACTCATTATGAATCATATCGAAGCCATTTGTGTTTTTTGCATTTAACATTGATAGCCAATTTTCTTTAGGAAGACTAATAACTTTTACCGTACCGCGATCTGTCTCTTGGTTAAATTCAAGCAGCCTTGTTGAAAACAAGCCCGTCTTGATAGACAGAATTTGATTCCCATCATTAGTTTCACGGTTTGTTGTATCATTTAACTGAACCGGAAGTATTTTTTGATCAATAGGTTCTAGATTGTATTCAACAAACGTGGTGTTAGCAGGGCTAACAGGAGCCGTAATTTTTACTGGTTTAAACCAAGGTATACGAATATCTAAACCAAACTCGGCCGTATATGGTATTTGGTTTTTAACAAGAAAGTCTTCTGCCCCAAAGCCTAAGTTGAAATACCCTCTATCAAAAAAAGCCGTATG
>JAGRAL010000186.1 GCA_020434605.1 Bdellovibrionales bacterium | reverse complement strand
GGCCTGATTTATATATAAATTATCGTCTATGGAACTTACAAGATACCCGAGGTACATCTATGAAAAACATAGATATGCTTAAAAAGATTGAGGACCACTTTGGAGTAAATACACCTCGAAACATTGAAGTAACCCATAAAAAAAGTATACCTATTAAAAATCGTTTGTACTTGCACTACGACACAGAATTTATTTGGCCAGCTCTTCACTTACCGGTGCTTGGCACTAAAGGATTTTGTTACGGTTTAAAATCACATATTGGAATTTTAGTGGATGGTACTGTGGTCCCTTGCTGTTTAGATAAAGAGGGTAATATTCCTTTAGGCAATATCAACGAAAGTTCGATTGACGAAATTTTAAATAGTGATAGATCTTTAGCAATTATAAAAGGTTTTCAACAAAGAAAGCTCGTGGAAAATCTTTGCCAGAGATGTCAGTATATCGAAAGATTTAATTAATCACTTCAATAGATCTATAGCAGTATTCAGTTTCAAAATTTCGATCTGTTTGGTGCACACGTCCATGACCATCTATAATGCCCTCTTTACGAGACCTAACATCTTCTCTGTATTGACTGCGCACTTGCACTAATCTAGAGGCTAATAATGCTCTAAGCTTCTGTTCTTCAGTAGCGTTTGGGTTAGCTGCCATAAATGACCTAAAGTCATCAAAGTTTTTTTGATAAAAACCTCCATTTTGAACCACGATATCAAACATAAATAAATACGATCGAATCTCACTTAAAGAAAATGCATTTACGTACCCGATAGCTTTATTGTGTAAGACCCTAGCGGCTGCAAATTGTAAATCTCGATACTCCCCGCTACTAGCCATTGTTTGTAATTGCGTTTTCCAATCTGCCTTAAATACTCTACCATTTGAATCTTGATAAATGTTACCTAAAGCCCAAGCGACCGACTTTGATTCTGCAGCACCTTGTACGCTTGCAAAATCACCTTCATCTAAAGCATTCCACCTAGAATCATTCGGTGCAAATAAATCTACAGTTTCGATCTGGTTAACAATAAAACCTGTATCATCTTTCCATTCTAAAGCCATAGCTTTGATCGAATTATAATTAGCTTCACTATACTGTGCTTTCATTTTTGCTTCGTGCTTTTCAAGCATACGCACTAACAAAGGTTGTAAGCTCCCCGTACCAAGAGTTTGGTTTAGTAAACCCAAACTAAGCCCCATACCATCAAAGTTATTGGTGATATTTTTCCAACCCTGTACTCCTTCAAAACTGGCAGAAATATTTAGTCCCAGAGCAAACACATTTATTTCAATATCTGATAGATCTTTTGGAGCTAACATCGAACTAAAATCTAAAGAAGAACAGATAAATAACTTTTCATCTAAGTTGGCACCTTCATCAACAATCGGAGTTGGAGCAGGTGTTGGCGTTGGATCCTCGCCGTTTGATCCTTCTGTTGATGGAATTGAATTTGTAAGAGAGGTGGCTTGATGATTACAAGCAATCAGAGACAGCAAAAAACTAAGAAGCAAAAGCCATTTCATATATTATGTTTCGGAGACACAACAAGAAGACTTTATGGTTATTATTACTGTCCAAAGGTTTGGCGAAATACTTTACTTTTAAGACGTAAGGCCTAGCTCAGAACGTTATTTTGAAATCATAGAAAAGATGTATTTATGAACAAAATAAGCCGCAACCAATAAGCCCATTCCTGAGCCATAGCACACCCAAAATGGAATTTTCCAGCGGTCGGATAAAAGAAAAGGAATAAAAAATACAAGCGTCATTGGTATAGCTACAAAAATACTTTTTGCTAGGACCACACCATTTCCTGTTTCACCGTGCTGCCACTGGTTTAATGCTAAAACTAATAGAGTTGATATTGGAAGAGAGATCACAAAGCCCGCTATACTTGGAGACTTTGCAGCCAGCCACACGCAAAAACTAATCACACTTGCGGAAACTATAAGGTTAATTACAAACGGCATACTATTTTATCTCACAAAATACTCTACAATGTAAAATACTATCTATTTGTATTTTAGTGGCATCATAAGTCTTACGTTCAGCACAAATAATCAAATGCAAATCTATGGCTGACATTGAACAACATGCGAATTATTACCACTATCCCTACAGTCCACTCGTTCAAAAAGTAAAGATTCGTTACAAGCAGGTAAGTTACTTATAGGACCAGATGTCCCATCAGGAAATCTACAATAATCATTGCTTGTTGTAGTCTGAGCAACCTCACAATCTTCCCAACTATAATACCCTGGGGTATAAGGCTTTGCGCAAACCGTTCCGTTATTCACATTACAAAAGCGGTAATACGGACAGTTTTGACAACCACTTAATCCAGCACCACAAGCCTCATATTCGCTGCCACTACTACAAGCATTATAAGGTTGTGCTGTATACTCTACCTCGTCTGCAAGACAAGGTGTACACGCTTGTGTATTACAAGCTTGTGTTTGTCCGGCTGTTGCTGGGCAAGCTACCCCGCCGTTTTGTGCTGCTGTATCGACAATATATGTTTGTGTTCCGCCACCACAAGGTTGCGAACAATCACTCCAATGCCCAACACAATCGATAACCGCACTACAGGCCTGCGTATTACAAGCTTGTGTATCACCGTCAGCGGGTGTGCAACCAGAACCAGATGTTAAAGTATAAGTTTGAGTACCACCGTCACATGTAGCAGAGCATGCCCCCCAACTCCCCACACAACCTGGAGTCGGTGTTGGTGTAGGTGTTGCCGGCTCTTTACAACAAACTCCTGAACCAATATCAATACAACCCGCCTCACTACAAGATGTACAATTTAAAGTATGTGTTGGATGAGTCGCACAAGTCGGACAAGAGGTCACATTACATATAGCTGGGTTTCCACCACTTCCGGTTAGGTACGAATTTGTCCCATTCCATCTACAAGTCATCGTGCCGCTTCCGCAAGGCTGACCACAAGGAGGATTTGGATTTAAAACAGTTGTGATAGATTCTCCTACCTCTAGAGTTCCGCCCCACGGAAGGTTACACGCAGGAAACTTACAAGACGTATTTTTGCCGCTTACAAATGTGCAAGAAGGAGGAGGCCTTGAGCCGCAGTAGCCATTTGAAATTTCTGTTACACAACCTACAAGTGGTGCGCAACTACTGGCCGCTGGTTTATTTGTAAATGTAGGGCAATATCTTGTGTTATTAGAAATTTCTGGAAAGGCTGGCGTCACAGGATCACAAAGAGTACTCAGTGGCGTATCATTAGTACCATAAACTACAGAAACACTTTGCGCTGCTCTGCTAGAGCAACCACTAGTCATTGTGTATGAATAAGTTCCGTAAGGTAAGCATGAATTGATCGCAGTCTGCGCCGTAAATGCTGGAACAATATTTGTATTTATAGTTCTTGAAGTGTAAGAGTTCTTAACGTGATTATTGGTTGTAGTGACTGAGCCAGCATTAGGAAGACCACCCACCGAGCTTAAAATCGAATGTGATAATTTATAGGGATTAGCACTATTATTTGAAGCATTAAAATTATAAGTCATCACTCTTAACGCATCTAAAGTTACTGTCGCAGGACTTGGTACCATGTCTGTATCTATCGTATCTACAAACCAAAGAAAATCTAATTTATCAGGAGCAACAGCTAAAAAGGCTGCATTTGCTATACTACATTCATCACAGGCCGCAAACTCTGCAGTCTTTGGACCATCACTTGGCCATGTAGCAAATGCTGCCGTGCTGGCACTTGCACAACTAAAGCTAGGATCAAGTGCAGCTCCACTTACATATCTTTCTCTGATGCTGTTACTTGATACTTGTATTTGAGCGCTATTAATATCAACATAGGTCGGTACCCACGAGGCATGGTTTCTATCATTACACTGGTAATTATAAGTATTTAAATTTGTAACGGTTGAAGTTGGATATTTTTGACTCACAGTTAATAGCGTTGGGCGTGATAAATCTAATAAAATATCTTTTGTAACTACCGCTTCGTTTCTTGCTACGTCTACTGCTTTTACATGTAATTTGTAAGACCCTTCACTGGCATTCCCCACAGTAAAGTTCACACCATTGGCGCTCGGAGGAGGACTTGTTAGTACACTAACCGTTAAAGCTTGGCCACCAGGTGCCATCGCAGTTAAAGCAGCTGTTGGAGCACTACAAAAAAACCAACCACTGGTTTCAGTATAATTTACTGCGGCCCCTGTATATCTTCCGGCTAAATAATCCAATCTACATAAATACTGCACTCCATCTTCTGCTGCACTTGTGGGAGCAATCGCTATCGTAAAACTAGCGCTTGTCCCGGTACCACAAAGAACGCCACTAGCTAGTGCAGTGAGGCCTGCTTGTGGGGTGATAGTAGCGTCAACCGTTGGTGCGATTAAATCAGACCCCGCACTAAATGTGGCACTTCCCTGGCAGGTTTTTGTCGTACCCTCTGGCGTCTGATAGGTTGCTTTTAAAGCCAGACGAAAACCTTCATCTGAATTGGTATTTACTTTTGATGAAGCATTCACCGGAACCGGAGTCCAAGAACTACACGCATTTGCTAATACGGTTCCTGTTGATAACCTCACTCGTTCAATCGTTGCAGCAATTGTTGTTTCATCATTGATGGAATCACTAACGATGGTAGATAAATAATCTGATTGGTCTCTTGTAATTTCATGTTCAGTACTACAATACGTTGAATCGGCATTAAAATAGCCTGCTAGCATATTGGTGGCACTATAAATCAATTGATAGTTATTAATCACTCCAGCCATGGTGTCTTCAGTTGCAGAGTAGTTATTCATATTAGAAGACATATTGTTTTTTGTGATCAAACCTGGGCTTGCTTGATCTAGGGTACTTGAAATAGCTAGACCCATTCTAGTTTGTAAGTAATTTGTGTCATCTGCAGGCTGCATCTCGCCGTCGGTTGGCATCCATTTATTAATTGAGGTATTACTATCTAGTTGTTTAATTTTAGCAATTACACCATTGATGGCAGCTTCACAGTCACTAGAGCTTCGAACTTGGATTTGCTGCTTAGCTTGGTTACTGATAAATTGACTTACTAATAAGGCAGCCCCTGCAATTACTGCAACGGCAACCATAACCTCAATTAAACCAAAACCTTTAGATCTATTATGCATACATAAAGTCTTCGTTAAATTATAACACATGGCAAGCCCTAATGCCCTTAACGGAACTGAAGCGTTCCGTAATGATACAGCCAAAACATCACTGAGTGCCTTTTGACAGCTGTTAAATAGTTATTCATAGAGTCTCAGTTTGAGAAAAAAAATCCTAGTTATTTTAGTTAGTTAAGACCGCTTTGTTCGGCACAGCCCTTGCTTTACTAATTCCTATAGTTCGGGGGAATTATGAATATGAAATCAAAATTATGCGTTTTAACAGTGAGTCTTATAGTTATCGCCTACGGTTTAACACAGTGGCACGATATTCTATCAAATCACGATGACGAAAAAATGCCAGCAAGTCTTGGCGTCATTAAAGGTGCTGTAGAGTCTACTACTACAGAAAAAAGCGTTTTAATGAACGATCCATCGATGAAACTTAACTGGGGATTTGATGATTCCTTAAAAGCGACAATCAATGCTTCAAAAGCATGGGAAATCACTCGCGGCAGCAAAGAAATTGTTGTAGCTGTAATCGATACTGGTGTTGATGTGAATCACCCTGATATTAAAAACAATTTATGGACAAGTAAAACAGGTACTCACGGCTGGAATTTTGTAGCTAATAACGCTGACCTTACTGATAATCATGGGCACGGAACTCATATCGCCGGTATTATCGGTGCTGAGGGTGGTAACGGTATAGGTATCAGCGGTGTTGCTCCAAAAGTGAGTCTAATGATCTTAAAATACTACGATCCAAAGGCTGCCTATAACAATAACCTTGCAAACACTATCAAAGCCATTCGTTATGCCACTGAAAATGGTGCAAACATTATCAACTACTCAGGTGGTGGATTAGAGTTTAGTAAAGATGAATACGATGCTATTAATGAAGCCCGTAAAAAAGGAATTCTATTTGTTGCAGCAGCAGGGAACGAAAAGAGTAACTCTGATAAATCTCGTTACTATCCGGCTAACTATGACTTAGACAATATTATCTCTGTTACTGCTATTAATACAGAGGCTAAAGTTCTTGATAGCTCAAACTATGGAGCACACACGGTACACATTGCCGCTCCTGGAAAAAATATTTTTTCAACAATCCCTGGTGGAAAATATGCACCAATGACTGGAACTTCGCAAGCGACTGCTTTTGTGAGTGGTGTTGCAGCTCTATTACTATCAAGCAACAGATCATACGACTACTTACAAGTAAAAAAACAGATCTTATCTACAGCTGATTATATGGACGAATTAAAAGACAAAAATAAAACATCAGGAAAATTAAACTCATGGGCTGCTTTAGCAATGCAAGATGATGTGACTATCAGCGGGTTAAAAACCACTTCACAACAAAGATTTTTTGCCACAACAACTGATACTACTCCAAATACAGAGGCAACGACGAATATAACAGACTTAAATAAAATTATAAAAATGTTTGAAAAGCAACTATAAGACCACACACGCAAGGCCGGCACGCATTTCCCCCGCCGGCCTTGCAACTTTTTTTAAAACTCAAAAATCATATCATACTTGTCTGGATTTCATAAAGTATCTAAAGCCAGCACCTATTGCGATTAAAAGTAAGCCTGGCATGATCAAGTTCTGCTTAA
>JAGRAL010000185.1 GCA_020434605.1 Bdellovibrionales bacterium | reverse complement strand
GGGCGAGAGAATAGCAGCCAGCTTAAAAAAGGATGGCAAAATAGTTTCAGGCATTACCACACTTTCTTCTAAGTTAGATGATACGACCGAATTAAGTTTAAGTTATACTAACGAACCAGCAGTTATCTCCGTTAAAGACGTCTATGAGAGTAATGAAAAAATAGGTAGTATACGCCAAGTAATGATTTTACCGTCGAGCCGCTGGGAAGATCTCGCACACAAGCAGCAAGTCGACGTTTTTATAGTTTCAAAGTCGGGAAGGCTTGTTTACTCAAGTCTTAGCAGTGTTAGCACTAAAGAAATTAAAGGGCTTCAACAAATACCACTGAATACAATTCATGTATCTAACATCAGTGGTGGCAAATACAGTTTAGAGAGATTAGATAGTGGTGGTTTAAATGTTATAGTTGCTGCTAATCACCTAGAGTATCAAAATCAACTTAAGAATGTAACATTAGCAACAGGTATTACACTGGCGCTTATTTTGATTGTGCTCATCCCACTCTTGGTATTTTTATCTAGATGGATACTTTCGTCTCTGCATCATGTTACTAACGCGATCGTAAAAGTAAGTGCCGGAGAAAATCCGCAGCCGATACGTCGTGGCTTTGGAAAAGAAGTGGGAGTGCTAACTCAAAGTTTTAATGAAATGACAACTCAGCTACAAGAAGCAAAAACCCAGTTACAAGATAAGATTGTAGAATTACAAGAGGCTAATAGAAAGATTCAAGATGCCCAAACCTCTATGGTACAAAATGCAAAAATGGCAAGTCTTGGACAGCTAGTAGCCGGTGTTGCACACGAACTCAATAACCCGATAGGATTTATTCACTCAAACATGGACTACCTTGAAAAACAATCGCAAGATTTGATTCGCGTAATTGAAGATAGTCAGTCTAAAGAAATTGAAGCCTGGAAAGATAAAAATGATTGGGAGTATATCAAGCAAGATATAGTAAAGGCGATTAGAGCAAGCAAAGATGGGGCTGCAAGAACGTCAAATATAGTTAAAGACTTACAAAGTTTCTCAAGGCTTGATAAAGGACAAAAAGATAAGGTCTATGTTGAAGACTTAATTGAAAATACCATTAAGCTTTTAAGAAATAATATTGGCGAGAATATTCAAATTAAGTTGCAGTTGAGTAGAGCTAATAAAGTTTTGTGTAATCCTAATCAAATCAACCAGGTCTTAGTAAACATGATTATGAATTCTGTGCAGGCAATAACTGGTGAGGGTCAAATTACAATTAGCACCGATTTTAAAAATGATATGTGTGAAATTGTAATTAAAGACAACGGGGCCGGAATCCCTGAGGACGTACAAGCCCGCATCTTTGAGCCGTTCTATACTACTAAAGAGGTAGGGCTTGGAACTGGCTTAGGCTTAAGCATCACCTACAATATAGTTAAGGAGCATGGCGGCAGTATTGAATTAAAGTCAAAAGTAGGTCAAGGTACTGAATTTACTGTTAAATTACCAATCTAACACCTGTATTATGCGCGCATTTTTACAATCATAAGCCCTATCATTTTCTCTATTTTTTTCAATTTGTAGAGGTCTTTTGCCTTTAAATTGCCGGTTATGTTACCAATTCGTCACTGTTTGATTTTTTTCAAACACTTTGGGGGAGGGGTTAGATGCGTTTAGCAGCATGTCTATTTTTAGTTTGGGGAATGCAAGCCCATGCTGGGGGCTTAAGTCCTTCTGTCGATACCGAAACGACATCAGTGTTACCGGGTAAAATTCGCACTCTTAGATACAAACAATATTTTGTTACCGTTAATGACAAGTTTGATGCTGATGGTACAGCAACACCGTTAGGACAATCGTTAAATAAAAAGGTAACTTGGAACGAAGTATTGGCAGCCCAGTCGGGTGTTAAAAAAGATTTATTAAAAGCTTCTTTGCAAGCGCAGGGCATTGATATCAATGGAGAAGGCCCGGGAAGCCTAACCGGTGAAGTAAACATGAATGTGAATGTGAAAGTTCCGATCATAGGATACGGAATTAATGATCATCACAGCATTGGCTTGATCGTTCCTGTTTATACAATCAAAACTAGTGTAGCTACTTCTTTTGTAACTTCAGCAGCAGGAGAGCAGTGGTACAAATCCATCGCGTCTCCATCCACCAAAGCTCAAATTAAAGAGCAATTAGAAGGCGCGCTATCGAGCACTCTACAAACTTATGGTTATGATCCACTACAATCTGAAGAAGTATCAGCACTTGGTGATATTCGATTTGTTCATAAAGTTTTACTTGGAGAAATAGGTGACCCTCTGGTCGGCTCTCACCGTTTACTTTGGAGAAATGAGATTGCAGCTCCCACAGGAAGACAGCCTAATGCAGACAAAGTGATCGACTTAGCAACTAGTGATGGACAGTGGGATCTTGGAACAGGTTTAAACTACGAATATTCAGAGCACTTTAAAGAATTAAACTTACCAGTTAGCTATGCCCTAAGTGCATTTTATAACTATCAGATGGCTGATAGCCTTGAAAGACGTATCCCGATTGCAGAGGGATCGTCTATTTCTCCAGATAAAGAAAAAGTAGATCGTAAACTAGGTGATCAAATTTCATTAATGGCATCTGCTTCGGTCGGTAATGGTCGAGACGGAAGTAGTCTGGCGGTAGGTTATAACTATCAATATATGTTTGCCACCAAGTTTGATGGTAGCGCCTACTCTTCAGAAAGATACCGTTGGCTTGAAGATCTAAATCAAGATGCTGAGTTGCAATCTATGCTGGTTGTGTATTCATACTCAACGGTAGATAAGTTTTTAAATAAGTCGTTTCCGGTTCCATTAACGTGGACCCTAAGTTACGCACAGCCACTTCGTGGTAATAATGTGAATGACACGCGCACTTATTACACCGAACTACAATTTTTCTTTTAGGGGATGGATATGATTAAAAAGATTATTTTATTAAGTATGGTTTTTATCAGTGCCTGTAGCCCTAAGACAGCTTCTGTCGAATCAAAGCCATTTCAGAATCCAAGAAATGATGGTTTTGAAACATTAAGTATGAATGATCCTATTGAGTTAAAAAATGCATCGTGGTTTTTTTGGAAGAACCACGATGATATGGCGACTGTATTACAGTTAGGAGCAGGACTTGAAATCCTGCAAGGGAAACTGCAAGAAGTGGGAATGAAAAAAGCTGCGTTGATGCAGCAACAAGAAAACTTTTTGTTAGAGAGCTTGGGTGTTGATAACAAAGTGATTTGGGAAGAAATCACAGCCAAAATTGAGGATAATACTAAGCAAACAACTGCGCTGCAAAATAGTATAAATGAGGAAGAGGCTAAGCCTGAAGAAGAAAGAGATCTTTCCCATATCGAACAATTAAAACAAGAGCTAGCAACACTAGAGGCAGCAAAGCTAGAGTTAATTGAGCAACGAGATGGTGTTATACAGCAAAGTGGTGCGGGTGCTGAGTTTGCTACCACGATGGAAAATTTTAAAGCTCAAGCCGCGGCCTTAGCAGCTGCAGGAGCCGAACTTATGGCAACAGCGGGGCAATACCAAATGCAATTGAGTCAGCTTGTGGAGTTAATCCCTGCGCCCCCAAAACTGATATTGCAAGAGATTGAGGGCAGTCTATATATCGAATTAGTAGACTTTAAAAAAGGCGATATTGATTGTAACACAACCACAGGTTTAATCAGAGATGTGGTTTACAAAAAGCAAGAAGGCTATATTGAGTTTACCGCAATCTGTAAACAGCCAGAAAATGCTGATCCGTCGCAATTGGTTTCTTATAAGCTTATGATCGAAAAAATTCCATCTACTCCAGGTCTTTTATTAAGTGGAAACATGGGCCGTTGTATTGACAAGCTGCCTAACCTTGGCAAATGTGAGGCAGGTCTTTCTGCCGGAGTGGTTAAGTACTCTAACTAAGAGAACTCAGTCTCACTTTGAGACAAGGTCTTTATAATCTCTAAAAAATCCGATACTATAAACATATGTTTATAGTATTGGTAATGACACTTTCATTTTCTCAGCAAACAGAAAAAATGGTTAACAAACATTTGCAGGATACATATCAAAAGCAAGATTACATGCGTAAGCGTGCCGAAATCATGAATGACACTATGGAGCTCGAACCTGCTATTGAAAATCGTACAGAAGAAGAGGGTACTTACGGCGTAATTAAAGAGGCGCCAGAAGAGTCGTTCCCGGATTTTTCTCGACCATCGAAGGTCTATAAACCGAATCCGCTGGAGAGCAGCAGAGAAAGTGTTCACCGAAAGAAACAGTTAAAACAGTACAATGAAAATTTACAGAAAGAATATACCAAGCAATACATTCGAAATGCTGAGCAAGATAATGTAAAAGTTTATATAAATGATGATAAAATTATAGATAATTACCAACAAACCAGACCTTCCAGACCTAAGCAGCGCAAGCAAAACGGGCAAAATTAAGCACTGCAATGCAGACCATGAATTTAAGTAACTTGACCGAGACACTCACATCTTGGAACATGAGTATTAATTGTTAATTAGGGAGTCTGAGACATGAAATATTTAGTTCTAATGCTTGCAAGCTTAACGGTGCTTTCTTCTTGTGGACCAAAAGCGTTTGTGCGTGGTGAATACGAGGATGCAAACGAAACCAACCTCATGACAGATAAGTGGTCTGAGAGTGACATGCAAAGAGTTGTGGATAAGTTGGTAAAAGATATGGTCGATACTGAGGTAATCAGACGAGCTAAACTAATGCCAATCATTATGGTTACTAAGCTTGAGAATAAAACAAGTGAGCACATAGATACACAAAGCATTATGGATATGGTGAAAGTAGAAATCATGTCTTCTAAAAAAGCTAAGTTTATCGACAAAGAAGCTCGTGATGATATTGCTGATGAATACAATTACCAAAACTCAGGCATGGTTTCTAAAGAAACTTTAAAGGGCCCGGGTGGACAAACAGGTGCCGATTTAATTTTAAATGGTCGTTTAGATTCAATCACTCAGCAAGTGGGTAAAGACAAGACGGTTTATTATAAAGTTACATTTATACTTACTAATCTTCGCACTGGTGTAATGGAATGGTCAGGGCAAGATCAAATTCGTAAGAGATTTTTAAAACAACGCGTAGGTTTTTAATCTAACACGTGAAACCATATTACTTTCTGGTTTTATTTTTAATAGGCTGTGCAACTTACCAATCTAAGTTAACACGGCCTTTAATCTTTTTACAAAACGGACATCCTGATGAGGCGGCCGCTTTGTTAAAAGAAGACGCCTATAAAGAGTCTGACGATCAGTTAGTGTATCTTTTAGATTATGGTTTGGCCGAACAGGCAGCTGGCGAATATAAAGAAAGCAATAAAGCATTTTTACAAGCCGCAGATGTGGCTGAACTTAAAGACTATCATAGTATAAGTCGTATTGCAGGCTCCTTGGTATTAAATGAAGGAATGGTTCAGTACAAGGGTGACGAATACGAAAAGCTTTTGATCCACGTCTATGCTGCACTTAACTTTTTAATGTTAAAACAATACGATGAAGCTAGGGTAGAAGTTCGTCGTATCCACGAGCGCGTAGATAAATTAAAGATGGACGGCGAAAAGTTTTTTGAAGAAAATCCATTTGCTTTTTATATTTCTGCACTGATATGGGAGCAAACAGGCAACTCAGATAGTGCTTACATCGATTATAAAAACACGCATAAGTATGCTCCTTATTTTGCACAAGTCAGAGAAGACTTATTACGTATGAGTTTCTTAAAAGGTCGCTTGGATGATTATGCAAAATATAAAAAAGAATTCAGTGACATAAAAGTTAATGAGAAGGATTGGAAAGACAAAACGCAAGGTGAGCTAGTAGTTATTTATCAGCAGGGTAGAGGGCCTAGAAAACAGCCTCATCCAAGCTCACATAGCTTACCCAAGTTATACCCAACCTATAGTTCCGGAGTGCAGGCTAAAGTTTTTATAAATGATAAGCTTAAAGACGAAACTTCGATTCTTTTAGACTTACAAGACTTAGCCATTTCTACTTTAGATAGACAATACGCTGCCCTTATTGCAAAGCGTGTCGCTGGTGTAGCAGTAAAGGCCGTGATTGCTAGCCAAGTAGATCGCCATGCCGAGGGACTTGGGCAATTGGCATGGATGGCAATGAATATGGCGGACCAAGCTGACTTAAGACAGTGGGTTACTCTTCCGCAAACATTTCAAGTGGCTAGAATCTCTCTGCCACCTGGTAAGTATAAAATGAAAATTGCAGCAATCAATGTAGGTGAAAAAGAGACTGGTGAAATGACCGAGCAAGAGATTCAAATTTTCCCTCGCCGTAAAACATTTTATAATTGGCGATCGTTCAAATAAAAAAACCCGTAAATTTCTTTACGGGTTTCAAGCTTTCAAAATTATTATTTAAGTCTTAGATATTAAATGTTTTGTTATTAGAGTTTGGCAACTCAGGAGTAACATCGTCATTATCTAGTAAGCTATTTGCATTAGCTGCAGGATTTTGTGCGTTGTTTAAGCGGTTGTCCAAGTTTGATTTAATATCATCATATGAAGCAGATGATTTTGAGCTAGTTGTTTCAACGATAGCCGGAGCATCAGAAATTGTAGTTTTATGAGAAGCTGGAAAAGCTCCTAACTTTGCTAAATAAGCAGAAATGCTACCATCTTGATTTTGAATGATTTCTCTTAGTGTATAAAGAGGTGCGTAAGAACCTGACTTTTTCTCAGCTTCAAAAATAATCTGAGTTAAAGTTGCAGCAGTTATATCGCGCTTAGTCTTATTGTCTACAACCATTACTTCTTCAGTAGAGCGAATCATTTTGGCAATATCATCTAATGTCACATAACAAGACTGTTGTGTGTCATAAAGCTTACGGTTTTGATAACGTTTAATAATCTTCACTTTATTCGTCTTAGTTGCTGAACCAGGTGCGCTTGATAGGTTTGTTTGTGTTTCCAAGGTACCTCCCCATCTTAGGGTTTTAAATACTCTCTATTGCTTTTCGAGCCGAAAATAGGCTGTAACGCCACATCTTGTCAAGACGTAATGGCCTATAATCCATGCATAACGCCTAGTTTCACCTGTGCCTATATAAATATGACAATAAGCGTAAATTATAGGTTAGAGACTTCCTAAAGTTTTCAAAAAGCAAGCCGATAGTCTAGGTATCAGGGGAAATGCAGTGATTTTTGACGGTTACAGTAAATCTAAGCAATATCAGGGCTTTACGACTATTGACCTACTTACCTTTGTTGCAACGGTTGTAGCAGCCATAGTAATTACGGTACCAATTTTAATGAAACAGTCCTCTAAGAGAGCACAAGATGTAGCCACCTCTAAAGCTGAGGAAATAAGCAAAAGTCTGTTTGAAGAGGTCCAGGTTCAGATCCGCTCTATTGAGCAGAGTCAAAATGCTAGATCTATGGCATCTGTGAGCTCTCATGCCCTTAGCTGGGAGGGTGTGGTAAGTGTTGATCCTTGGGGCAACCCGTACCATTACCGTGTGCTTAGGGATATTTATGGCAAACCCACTCATCTGGTGGTTTGGTCGGTAGGTTCAAACTCTAGGCAAGACACGCTTGAAAACGACTTTGATGTCATCAGCGGCATGGTAAAGTTTACCGGTGACGACATCGGTTATATCCGAAATTTATAATCTATCTTCTACCAGGTCTGGCTCTTTGAGAGCTACCTCTTCCTGGGGAACTCAATTCAGCCGGAGTACGGGCTGCGATTTTTACCGACTCAGAACAAACCGAATCATCAAGAGTCTTTGTTAAACTACGAGTTCCTTTTATTCTTGCTCTGGTAGCAGCATCAACTTGTGCAGCTAGTGCCGGTGTGGGCTCTAACAACTTTGCTTCGTCAAAAACGGCCATATTTGCAAACTTTAAATAGTAGTTAAATACAGGGGCGCTACTTCCGGCATTATTGTTAATAGCATCTAATTGTTCTTTCAATTTTAAGTAGCGTTCGGCCTTTATTCTGAAAACACCATTTTCTCTCGGAAAACATACGTATTCAAAGCTTCTTAAGCTTCTAGCTGGATTAAATGCAACACCATAAGAATCGCAAGGTTAAGATTTTAAAAGATCATCTTGGATTTTTTGTAAACCTTCTTTTCCGACTGAACTTATGCGCTTGTCCGCACGAAGTTGAGCAATGACAGGGTCGATCACTTGATCTAATGGTTGTGGACGTCCATCTTTTACGTAAAAGCTTTCTACGATTTTATTGCGTCCGTTAGCGACAACCAATTGATTACATTGGTAGGCATTTTTAAAAAGAGCTACATCTTTTGTCGCATCTGAAAAAACTAGTCCAGTTACTAAAAATAAAAAATAAATCATCATATACTCCTGCCCTAATTCCACCCTAGAAATAAACAAACCTCAAGGCTAGTTAGAGGCTACCATTTTAGTGTAGACGTTCGTCCAAAATAACACGGTCTTACATTTCTCAAATTAAGAAATTCACCTCACTTTCCGACAAGAGAATAGAGAGGTACGCATGCATAAAATTCTTGTAACAGTCATTATAGCTCCATGCTTAATTAGCTGTGCAAATTTAGGTTCAAACGCAGACAAATCGTCGTATTCGTATCAAGACTTTGAGCAACGTGCCCCAGCTTCATTGAGACCACAGGTAAGAGATGGTGATATCGACGACTTTCACTTAAAAACGCAAGCTGACTACCATTTTACAATGGCCGAAGCCTACGCGCTAGAAGGGCAATCTGAAAAGGCCATCGAATCGTACAAGCTAGTTTTAGTTTATGACCCTACAGCTACAGAGGTTCGAGTTAAACTAGCATCTGAATATTTAAAAAAAGGTTTTATTAGCGAAGCGATTCAAGAAGCAGAAGCGGCTTTAAAAGCTAAGCCAGATCTTATGTCAGCAAGATTTTTACTGGCTGGTATTTATACCACGTTAAAAATGT
>JAGRAL010000184.1 GCA_020434605.1 Bdellovibrionales bacterium | reverse complement strand
AGATTCTAGCCATAGCTGCACCTGTATTCAAATCATCTGCTGTTTTTCCAACAGCATTGATTTGTAGAGCATTCATTGATGCACGCTTAGATATTTTTGCAACCAAGTTACTAATTCCAATTTTTTTAATATCCTTCACAACTTTTTGAGCCACCTGTTGCTTAGGCACTGGTGTAGTATCAATTTTTTGTTTAGGAGCCTCTGCAAATTGACTGCTTTGTGCTTGTCTTGCTTCTTGTTGTAATTTTTTAACCATCTTTTGGTCGAAAATCATTTGTACGAACTGGTTGTCTTCTTTTTCTTCTTCTTTGTTAAGCATTGGAAGGATTGTTGCTCCAAGCAATAAAAGCATTGCCAAACCAATAGCTACAATTAGACCATTTCGTGTTTCCGGTTCTAGAGCTAAGTTTAATGATACTGGTGGTGCTTGTAGTGCTAGAGGCTTAAATGTCAGTCTTTGTTTTATTGTAAATCTATCAAACTTTGTTTCTACCCATGCTCCTGATGTAGGTGCGGGTAGAACTTTTATTTCAGAACCAACATTTAAAGCATATGGTTGAGTCATAGGTAAATACTGCGTACTCAAAACCTCATTGCCTGCACAAACCATAATGTGGTGTGCATTGAACTGTTTTGCTTCAACATTATGGTCGTTATATGTCTTTTTAGGTTCTGCGCCTAAAAAAATCTTGATCGTCTGACCTGCAATTTTAAACTCGCTATCTTTATCAATTTTAACCTCTGGCTTTTCAACCGTCGGATCCATGTGAATCACATACCAATGTGGATGACGATACTCTAACGCAGAGTGAACACCGACGACATCTTCGTTTAGCAGTCTAATGTCTGCTTTTCTTGAAGAGCCTATCACAAAAGGCTTTTTAGACTGTTTAACCAATTTGGTTTTAACAATCTTACCACCTACTTCTTGCTGTATTAACAATGGTCGTCTCAACACATTTACCTCAAATACTCTATTGAATCTTTTATGCTTTCATCAAATCGTTCACGAACTTTAAATAGTGGAGCGAAATCTACACCTCGTTTTTGAACTAGATACGATCCTGTTGGGGTTCTTGCTAACCCATCAATATCTTGCTCCTCAAAGTTCACTTCTTGTTTTTTTCTGTACTTAACTTTTGTGTTCTTTTTAATAGCCGGCTTTTCTGCAGAGTTTGCAGAATCTTCAGCATGTGTAGTAGACGCTACAAACAATAGTAGTGTCAGTGTTGCTAGGATCCTCATTTTGAGATCTCCTTTTCTTCTTTGGCTGCAGCAATGGTGCGCAACTGAGTTCGTAGTTCTTTAATTTTATCCGATACTTGCCTATATTCTGTAGAAGTATTTTTGTTACTGTTTTGCTTTAATACATCTTCGTAAACTTCTACGGCACGTTTAAGGTCATCCGTTTTCTCATAGAGATACGCTAAATCCATTTTATTCTCCGTAGTGTATTTACTTCGAGGAATCTTGCGTAAATAGTCTAAGCTTTTTGCATAGGATCCCATCTGCATGGCACAAATATAACTAGCCATTACAGCCTCTTCAGATCTTTGATCTGACAAAACTATCTCATAATGTTTCAACGCCTGATCATATACTTTGTTGTTAAAGTATATTTTAGCAACAATTGCATTGGCCTCTATATGTTCTGGGTCTACGCGAAGAGCTTCTTTAAATCTAACAAAAGCGTCTGCCTCTAAACCTTGTTGTAACAACAGTCTTCCGTATTGGTATTGAAACATTGCGTTTGCAGTTTCTCTATCTAGAGCCTTTTGAATAAACCAAATGCTCTCGGGCATATTTTTAGTAGCTTCACTTGATAGGCTACTATAGTAATAGCCCCAAGGTGATTTTTCATCTAAAGACCTTAGATATAGTGACAACTCATTTACCTTTGACCAATCTTTTTTTGCTACACAAGCGTTGAGTACTGCAACTACCGCTTTTGGTTCTTTAGTTTCTATCTTCATTGATGGACAATCAGCTGCAGAAAAGCTTTCAACTTTTTTAGGTTGATACTTCATCGCATTCTTTGATTGGTAGCCCGAGCGTTTTTGCGCAGTTCCGCCGCAAGAAATCGTTAGTGCTAGTATATATATTATTTGTAATCGCTTCATATCTATACCCCTGATGGCCTTGGTAATAATACTCTAGGCACAACCACCTCAAGCACTGTTGCTGGATTTCGTTTGTTGTTGATTTCGTTCAGACGCTCTCTTACTTTTCCAAGTGTACCGTCATATACATTTAATTTAGTAATTGTTTTAAAGGCGTCCTGAAGAGACTCGACTTCTTTCTCTTCCATTGGAATTGCTAAGTTTTCCATTTCAGCATAGAAAGCTTTTGCATCCTTCTCTGGAACACCGTCCGGCAATTTTATGCTACGAATGGATTTTGCATAATGCCCGTATAGCATTGCCATTTCATGCAGTGATTTTGCTGTAGTTTCAGCATCACTATAACGAAGAACGTCTTGATATGCTCGCTGTGCTTTATCTAGTTTTTCAGTCTTAAGTGATAGTACAAGCGCAATTCTTTCTGCTTGAGTTGATTTAACAGATTGGTTCGTAAACTCTTTTGATAGTATGTTGGCTTGAATATATCTAGCCTTGGCCTTTGCCTGCGGAGACGCATCTTTTGGCATCGCTATTACACTTGATGCCATTTTAAATGCTGTAGAATAATCTCCCTTATTCCATACTTTTGTAGTTAGGTAAGCCTGCGCCTCACTAGCAGCCGGCTGAACACCGTTTTCTACAATTAGTTTTTCATACATATCATATGCTGATGTATTGTTTTTTGCTTTTTCAATATCAGCTAACTTAATCAACAAGTCCGTGCGACGTTTTTTATCTGCTTTGCGAATCAATTTGTCGTAAATAGCGTGAGACTCATTGTACTGTCCTGACAAGTATTGGTAGTCGGCCTTTAGCTCCATCCAATGATCTTGTTTTTCTGTGTCAATTTTAATTAGATCCTCTAATACCTTTGCAGATTTATTTAAGTCCGCAATGTTCTCGTAGTTTTGCACTGCAAGTAATAGCGCTGCCTTTCTTTGGCTATCACTAGGGAACATCTGTGTGAACTTATATGCAGAGTCTGCTAACTCGCGCTTTAAATCTAGCTTTTGTAAAATACCTAGCGAATTCCACCAAGCCTTAGATGCTAAATCAGAGCTCTTATTTTCTATACTAAATTTTTGATACTCTTTGTAGGCCGCTTCTAGCTCTTTTTGTCCTTCCATTTTTTGAATGTCAGAAAAGTAAGCCTGTCTGTATATACTTGTGATAGCTTTATCTCTGGCCGGACTTAGCTTGGTTGCCAAAAGCGCTGCCGTATATGTCTTGATAGCTTTGTAATCTTTTTTAGAGTTTAAAATGTCTAAGTAAAGATCTTGTGCCTTAAGGCCTTGTGGCTTGCCAGCGTAGCGCTCACCAAGATCTTTTAAGATCGGTGCCGCCTCGTCAAACCTGCCATTGTCATAAATAATAAATGCACGCTTAAACTCTACCGCCTCTATGTGCTTTCCTTTTGGATTTTTTTGTATGTAAAATGACGCCAGCTCTACGTATCTACTTTCATTTTCTTTGCTCCACTTATCTGAAACAGAGTTTTGTAAGCTAACGATACTAGCGTAAGAGGCATCGTGAATCATTTGTTTGTCTTTTGCTTTTTTTGCTGTTGCAAAGTACTCATCACTTGCACGACTATATATTTTTTTACTAAACAAGAACTCTGAAAAAGCATAATGCATTAAAACTTCGTTCTTTTTACCGCCCGCTCTTAGTAAATATAGCTCGTATCCTCTAATCGTAGCTTGCTGTAAGTTTTTATCGCTTTCTTGTTTTCTAGAAAGCTTATCCCATTTTTGCGTTAACGTCACTACTGTGCCATCAAAGTTTTGATCACAATCAAGTTTATCTTTAGAAATATCCTCATTAGAAAAATCTGCCGTTGCAAATGCCTTTTTCCAAGAAGAGTCTTTGCTACATAACTTATGGAAGTCCTCTAAAACCTTAACAACTTCAGGACGTCGTCTTTCGGACTCATACACTTCTGTTAAATCAATATATGCTAGTGGTAAGAAAATAGAATTTGGCAAACTTCTGATTAGATCATTTAAAACTACGATTTGCTCAGATTTTTTACCATGCCTGTTGTACAGTTTTGCCAATTTAACTAAATAGTGCCCAGCCTCTTCAGCGCCTGCATATTTGGTAAAGTAGCTAATAGCCCCCTTAGCTGGCATAAAATCCGCATAAAATAATACCATATCAGATAGGGCTTCTTTTCGAAGATCTAATTTTTTATTACTGCGAGAATACTCATTTGTTTTTCCGTAATCCACAACCGACTCAAGCTCTGCTAACGCTTCGTTGTTTCTTTTTAAATTAAAATAGGCCCAAGCCAATTTGTAACGCCCATACGGGTATATCTTTGATTTTTGGTACATTTTAATTTTTTCAAAAAATGTCGCAGCTTCTTTAAATTTGTGCTTTTCAAACTCCATTTCACCTAAAGCCAAATATCCCTCAGGAATTAGTACTGACTCTGGAAAATTCTTTATCATTTTTAAATATAAGTTTTTTGCCTGCGCATCTTGTCTAATTTGCTGTCTGGCAAAAGCGCTGTTGAATAGCACTAGATCTAAATCTCTATAGCTTGAAAATTTTCTTTCAATGTAGTCATATTCAGCTATAGCTTTTATGATGTTTGCTTTTTCAGATGCCTTTTTAGCAAGTGTTGGCACTAGCTTAACAATCGTTTCTGAGTCCCTGTTGATCTCAAAAAACCTGTCTGTTTTAGACATTCTCATATAAAGCTCACCTAATCTAAAACGTAGTGTCGGCTCCATCCCGCTGCCACGATACATTGATATTAGTTTTTGAAGCTGCGCTAGCGCTTTCTTTTCAGATGAAGCCACAAGAAGTTCCGTCTTTAAAGCACGAACCTCATTTTCGTTCTCATCTGTAGAATTTGTACGTAGGCTCTTCGCAAACTCAGAGCTTTCCGCAAATGCCAGCTGTAATAAAATTATAACTAATATCTTCATCATCTATTTCCCTGCTGCGCCCATCTTTAAATCTGCATATCCAGCTAACATCGAAGTATAAATTACTTTTTTAATCGTTGAATAATTCAAACTCTGATCTGCTTGTAATATGTATTGTCCTGTAAACTTTAATTCTGGATTTGATTTTTGTATTTCCTCAGCCTTCTTTGCGTGTTTCTCTAGCTCATCGTAAAGAGGTCTAATAAAATTTTTATCTTTTGCATCTGTTTGTGATTTATCAAAAACACCCTCATTAATATCCATGATCTTTTCATCATCTACGTACAGGGCCTTTGCTGTTACAACCAATTTTAATGCTTCGTCAGGTTCTTTACTGATAGTCGAAGCTGGAAGCGTAAGCCCATCAACAGGTGCCACTTGTACGTTACTTGTAGAAGTAGACATAACTAGAAACACTAAGATGATAGTAAACATATCAACCATCGCCGTTAGATTTAACTCGGTATGAACTTCTCTTACTCTATATCTTTTCAATACAGATCTCATTTATCCCTCAATCACGTTTCCAAAAGTAATATTTGGAAACATCGCCTTTGTTTTTACAGCTTGCTTGCTTTCTTTATCAATAAATTGAAATTCTCCTTCTTCTTTTCTTGCTGACCTGGCTTCATCCATAACAGCCACTATCTCTTTATACGCAACACCCTCTTCAGGAAAAATTTCTACCGTAAAAACTTGCGTATGCATTTTTTTTACATCTATTAGTTTTTGATGGATGGTTTCAAGATCATAAGTTCCCTCTTTAGAGGAAAAGCTGATATTGCTACGTCTTCCACCCTTATCAATTATGTCTAACTTAGCAGTGCGGTTATTAAAAAGATGCAGTTGCAGCATTACTGTTCGCTCTTTTTTGTCATTTTCGATTGCATTCGCAACTGGTTGCGGCACTGGTGCGTCGAGAACCACCAACTTAGCAAATGCAATGGATAACAGTAACATTGGGATCAATGAAACCATGATGTCTAACATCGGTGCTAGATTTAAATCGAATGTCGAGTCTTCGATTCTTTGTTTTAATACTAAACGTCTACGTCCCATATTTCCCCCACAGCCTAAGTAAAATTACGATGCTTTATTTCCAGCTGCTGGTGGTTCTTTTTTCGATTTACCACTATATACGCCAGCTGATTCAAACCCTCTGTAGTTTCTAGCTGATAACATATCTAGTAATTTTGCGCTCGAGCCAGTAAGTGATTCAATAATTGCTGACTGTCTTGCATGTAAAACCGAGTAAACCACAATTATTGGTATCGCCATTGATAAACCGTATGCAGTATGGTTCATTGAAATTGAAATACCTTGTGCAAGTAATGTTTGCTTTTGCGATGGATCAGCAAATGATAAGGCTTGGAATGACATAATCAAACCAGTAATAGTACCAAATAGCCCCAGTAGCATCGCTACGTTTGCTGTCATAGATAAGTAGCCTAGTTTTTTTGTAAGACTTGGTATTGTTTCAGCCAATGAAATATCTAAAGCCTGGTGCATTGCCTCGTCATCACGGTCTGCTCTTTCTAGAACAGCCTTAGCTACCTTTCCAAACGGTGTTTCACTGTGACTAGCTGCAAAGCTAATTGCTTCATCAATCTTATCTACTAAAATGTAGCCCTTGATTTTCTCAAGAAACATTTGTGTGTCTAATCTTGATTTTAAATATAATGCTTGTATGCGGTTTACAATGATAACCACTGAAAACAACGCAATCCCTATCATTGCAAACTCTACCCCATGGGAGAGAAACTGTATAATATCCTTCATCGACGACTCCTTTAACGTGCCTTAATTTTTAAATTTGGGAGTGTCTATT
>JAGRAL010000183.1 GCA_020434605.1 Bdellovibrionales bacterium | reverse complement strand
TGAAATTTTAAAATCTCTATCTAGTTTTAAGAAAAATTTAAGTCTTAACTTAGATGCCCAGCTGCTTAACATTTATAATACACTAAAAGACAAAGATAATTCAGGAGCACGCAGTTTAAAGAATAAATTGCTTCAACTACTTTGTCTAAACGATAAACATCTTTTATTGGCTAAAGAACAATTTGAGGCCGCAAAAAATATGACTGATCAAATCGCTGCCCTGCAAGCACTTAAAACTACAAACAATCCGATCTTTCAAGATTGTTTAACTAGCTTTTATAAAAAATGGGGAGAAAATTCATTAGTGTATATGAAGTACTTATCCACTGTATTTACGCAAGAAGATCTAAGCGTACTTGAAAAGATACAGAAGCTTACAAAAGACCCACACTTTCAAAACTGGAACCCTAATCATAACTATGCATCTTACGGTGCATTGACTTCGAATCCAAAAGTATTTCATGACAAGTCAGGTTTAGGATATCAAATTTTGGCAAAACGAATTTTAGAAATAGATCAAAAGAATCCATATGTGGCCGCTAGAATTGCAACTTGTTTTAGCGATTACAAAAAATTGGACACTAATAGAAAGTCTTTACTAAAATCAGAACTAGAGATGATGCTAACACATAAGTTATCTACCAATACTTATGAAATTATACATAACTCCCTGAACTAAAGCAGGGAGTCCCATATTGCCTTGATATCTTTATTCATAGGACGAGCCCGTCTTCGAATTAAATAGATATCGATCTCAAAAGAATTTGCTAAATCCTCAGGGATTCGTATTAAATCCTTGGTAGCACTAACAACTGGTTCTGCTACCCTACCCCATCCATAACCGCCTAAGATCAACCGTTCTTTTAAACTTGGCTCATTTACAATGATTTTATGGCTGCAATCTAGAATTCCGTAACTCAATGAGTACTTCTTAGATCCACTATCCTTAGCTATCACTTGTGGTATTTTTATTAGGTCATTCAAGTCTTGTGACCTCCAGACTTTTTTATGTACTACTGGAATCATTTTGATAGTTTGGATTTTTATTTTTTCAATTTCACTGTTTATCGGAAAATCTGCAAGCCAAGGTCCTATTGCAAAATCAACCTCATCATTGATTACTCGGTCATAACCGCCACTTAATACCTCTGTATTAAAGTAAAGATACGCATTCGACTTTTTTAGTATTAAATCATAAATCTTTTCTAAAATGGGTTCATAGATCATGATTGCATCTACCGCTATATGTACTTCTAAAAACTCATCTTCTAATAGTTCTTTAGCGAATAAGTCTAAACTTTTTAAGTTTTCCAAACTCACCTTAGCTTTTTGATAAAAGGCCATCCCCTTCTCTGTGAGTTGTGGACGATATTGGCTGCGATCAAAAAGAAGAATTCCCAAACTGTCTTCTAGACTTTTAATAGCCACACTGACACTGGGTTGGCTGATATGTAGAGCATCTGCAGCCGCTTTAAAACTGCCGTATTGAACAATAAAATCGAGTACTTGTAGGTGTTCTGTCTTAATCATAATAAATATATTCTATCATGATAATAGAATAATAATACTTTTTATTTATCAAATTAAGCGTAAATTTAAGGAGTAACTTAACAAAAACCAAAGGAGAATCATTATGTTACGCATTTTAACTGCACTAATTTTGGTGGCTCAGACACCAGCATTCGCAGAAAGCCTATCCGTTGATACAAAAGCAAGTAGCGTCGAGTGGGTTGGAGCAAAGGTGACGGGTTCACACACGGGTCAAGTTCCAGTAACTGAGGGCAGTATTGAAGTAGACAAGGGCGCGATACAAAAAGCCAAGGTGACCGTAGATCTTAGCAAAATGACCAATAAAGATCTTACTGGTGAATACCACACGAAACTACTAAACCACTTAAAAAGCGATGATTTTTTTGCAGTTTCTAAACATCCAACAGCAAATATAGTTATCAATAGTGCAAAAAAACTAAGTGGCAAGCAATATCAATTTACCGGTGATTTAACAATCAAAGGCGTGACTAAGCCAGTGTCTTTTAAAGGCGATGTTACTGATGCTAACGGTACGTTGAAAGTAAATGGTAACTTATCTTTTGATAGAACTGCTTATGGCATTAAATATAACTCAGGCAAATTCTTTCAATCTTTAGGTGATAAGCTAATCAACGACGAAGTAAAACTAACGTTTACTATGGTAGCTAAAAAGTAAATGAATTTTTAAATATAGTGAGGTGAATGATGTTACTAAGAAAAGCAAATGAAAGAGGTAAGACGCAAATAGGTTGGCTGGATTCAGCTCACTCGTTTAGTTTTGCTGATTACCATGACCCAAAATGGAATCGATTTCA
>JAGRAL010000182.1 GCA_020434605.1 Bdellovibrionales bacterium | reverse complement strand
ATTTGCTTTATCAGCCACATATACTTTAGAAAAAACAGTAAACGGTTTATCCGGAAACCTTGTTTTTAAATACTCTGAGGTTTGCCTTGAATAATACTCTTCAATTTCTGGTATGCGGTTAGCAAACGCAGTAATGTGAAAACTCATTATAAGTAGTAGGAATATTATATGTCTCATATATCCTTCTTTTTTCTGTGCCCTCTCTCCGTTGAATCCAACGGTTCGACGACTAAAACTATTTTTCTATCGTATTTTAAAATGTCTGCATCTGATATTTTGGCGCTTTTATCCGTTTCTCCGTAACCGCCAATCCGTAGAAGCTCTAGTGGAACTTCTTCTTTATTTAGAGCTCTTATAGCTGCTACTGATCGCAAGCTGGATAACTCTAAGTTGTCCTTATAAAAACGATGAGATAGGCTCTTCACAGGTCGATTGTCAGTATAACCTCTAACTATTAGGCGCATTTCACCGGTATATTTTTTGAAAGTCTGAGCAAACTTCTTTAATACATTCTCACCCTCGCGTGTTAATGCAAACTCGCCAGAAGAGAAAAATGAAATACCTGGAAACTCCACAAGCAATTTATCACCTTCGATTTTAGTATCAATAAAAGGAAGTTTCTCTAGGCGTCTATCAACGATTTGTGGAAACTGATCTTGCCCAAGCTCTAGACTGCCATTAGCATCAGTGTTGCTAGGTTTTCTTTTTGCTGTATCTGTTGTTGTAAAATCTTTTTTTAGATCTTCTTGTAAAAACTCAACCTTAGAAGCGCGCTGTACGTTGATATTAAAAAATAACACAAAGAAGGTAAGTAGTAGGGTGATCATATCACCATAACTAATTGCCCAGTTTCCAGAGTGGTCACCTTCGCCACTTCGGATCCTTTGGTTATTTTTAAAATTATCGTATCTAGAGCTAGTCTTCACGCAGCCTGGCCTCCTGGTGCCTTACCTATACCTAAATAATCCTTACGCTTTAATGGCGGTAAGTATGAATTTAGAAATTCTTGCACCATTAGTGGTGATTTTTTGTCATAGATCATTAATATTCCATCAATAATAAGTTCACGATTTGATTTGTTGTGCTCAGATTTATTGAATAAGTTTTCACTCATTGGAACTAACAATATGTTTGTCATTAATAGACCATATAGAGTCGCTACGAGTGCTAGTGCCATTTTTAAACCAATTTGTTTTGCGTCTGCACCTTCAGAAACGGATCTCATCAGGGCTACCAGACCTAAAACCGTACCCACAAGTCCAAACGCTGGAGGGTATTTTGAAATGGTTCTTAATAAAGAGCCATAGTGTTCTTCTCGTTCTCTGTCGCGGTAAATTCTTTCTTTCATGATACTTTCAACTTCATCACGACTAAAACCAGCTAAGATTAAATCTATTCCATCTTTTAAAAACAAGTTAATGTCTGGGCGCTCAATTTCCTTTAGTAGTGCAGCTTTTGAAACGTTTACGGCTTGAGCAAGACTTACTAAGTCTTTTACTGTGGATTCTTTTTCTTCAGGAGTCTTTCTAACTATCCTAAAGAAAGCTTTTGTCATTTTAAATAAATCGCTCATTGGGAAGGTAATTACAGCGGCACAAATCGTACCACCAACAACGACAATTAAGGCAATGTCATCGTAGTAATATCTTGCATCCATATCGAGTAGGCCGAAACAGACTTTAATCATTGTAATTGCAAATATAAAACCAAATAAATGTACCATAATATCTCTTCTTTAAAAAGTTTGTCCTTTAAGTCTATCTAAAATACTTTTTGTTTCCTGGTGTCCTGGATTTAAATCAAGCGCTTTTGCATAGGCTTGAGTTGCATCGCCCACACGACGTTGTAAGTAATAAATATTCCCCATTAAAATATAGCCCACTGATAATTTGGGGTAGCGGCTAATTAAAGATTTAGTAAGAGCTTCAGCGCCAGCAAAATCTTTTTTAACTGTCATTGCTTGAATTTCAGCTGCCATCGAAGCCACGTCATTTAAATATTTATTGGCTTGTGGATCTTGAGTCGCTTCTTTCCAATTTGCAATGGGTGTTAACTTGACATTAATATGACCGGTTTTCATAAAGTATTCATTTTCGATCACAATCTGCTCTTTTAAATAGCCGGGCTTTTCAACTACAAGTCGAATTAGTTTTTGATCCTGAAATGGATAATTGTTTTTATCATATGATAGTGGGCTAACGCCTAATTTTTTTTCTACTCCATTTTCAATAGAGGTAACGCTTGAGTCTGATGGTTCAGTTTGAATCTGTAAACTTGCAGTACTGCAGCTAATGCTTAAACATGCAAAAATATACAACATACTTAGATATTTAATTATACTAAACATTTTAACCTCACTGACTACTTTCTCGGTTTTACTTAAGATTTCACTTAGCAAAGTGTATACAAACTAGACGTTATTTTTAAAAGTCTAGTGGTTGGTCTGGGATAGGTACAGTTACGTTTATTGATTTTACGGCTAGGCTAAAGTTGTTCTTATAAGAATTAACGATTCTTTTTAAGAATCTTTGTTTCAAATTAAGAATCGTCATCAAAAGTATACTGAAATCTAAACATCTATCCGATATATAAGCTGATGAAAAACTTTGTATTAGTCCTTATGTTACCATTTTTACTTTCTGCCTGTGGCGGTGGAAGTGGTGGTGGTTTAGATGATTTAGCTGGTGGCGGTGTTGAAGACGTAGATGCGGTAACGATTACGCAGTTTTTACCTTCAAATACTTCAGTAGTGATCCAGCAAGGTAGCACGGTGGATTTTTCGGTTGTGGCAAAGGCTCCACCGGCACAATCAATTAATTATAAGTGGACGTATGGCTCTACTCAAGTTTTAAATGGTTCATCTGCTATATATAGTATAACTGGTGGAGCAGGGAATATTGGAACAAAGACTTTAAAAGTCGTAGCTTCAGATAGCTCATCATCAGATGAATTAAGCTGGACAGTAAAAGTAAATGGTCCGCCTGTTCTAACACCTGTAACGACAGGAACTCCAAAAGTGAGTGTCGGTGATACAACTAATATTACAATCAGTGCAGTAGATCCAAATAGTGATACTCTTACCTATACTTGGAAGTTAAATGGTCTTACGTCTCCTTATTTAGTGGGATCAACAGCGACTGCGGTCTTAACAGGGCATGCAAGTATTGTTGGCTCCATTAATATTAGTGTTACAGTTAGCGATGGTTCTATTTCTGATACCTATACATGGACAGCAGAAGTAAATTACTTTCCAACAGCTTGTAATGAATTAGCTCAGGGTGAGGTATGTACTTTTGCAGGGTCTCCTAGTATTGGTGACGGACTAAGTCCTGCATCTTCTCAACAAGGGATCCGAGTTTCTCCTATCAACGTTGCATTAGATGATTTAAACAATCCATTTTTCTCAGATTTTATCAATCACGTAATTTGGTATTGGAATAAAACGGCTAGTGATGTCACAAGATTAAATGTACTAATTCCTGCCGGACAAATTAAAGTGGTTGCTGGTACGGGTGAAGCGGCGTCGGGCCCAGATGGTTTTGCAATTGAATCATCTTTATATCAACCAAGGGGTTTGGCTTACGACCAATCTACTAGTACTTTATATGTTGCCGAGTACGGTGGAAATAAAGTCAAAAAAATTACCTCTTCTGGTGTGGTATCAGTCGGTATGACAGGTACTACTCATGTGATGGATGGACCTGCGGGGGCCCACAGATGTGATAACCCATATGATTTAGACATCCAGGGTAATTATCTATATGTAAGTTGTTATACTGATAACAATAATAACAACCGAGTTAAGCGCTGGAATCTAACCAACGATACAGCGAGAACTTTTATTTGCGCAAATAGCTTAGCTTGTGCTGGTGAAGGTGCGGTTTTTAGCACATCAGTTAAAAATATTGGTGCTCTTGATGCAACTGCTGATGGCTTATACGTAGCGGCCGGTAGCGTGAATAGAATTTACTTTGCTAACCAATCAGGTAGTACAAAAACTTTTTGGGGCACAACGAACGTAAATAATAATGCGATAGCTGCTATGTTCGGTAACGGTACTACGAATAATACTCCGCAGAGTGCTGCAACCCCTATGAGTATACCAATTGCAGGTCCTTCCGGAATATTAGTGTCTGGTAACTCTATATTTGTATCTCACAATAATAGTAACCGTGATGGTATTACTGTTGGTAATAATACAGGAGCCATAGCGACGTACGGTGATATATCGGTCGCTTCTAACGGTGCTCAGCGCTTAACATTTTATTCTGGTGCTGACAATATGGCTGGCTATAACGGATCGGGCGTAGCCATCTCAAGTGCTAGAGTAAATAACCCGCAAGGCATGGTTTATGATTCATCTTTAGATGCGATCATTTTTGCTGACTATAGTAATAATAGACTTAGAAGATTAGAATTAGGGGCTACTTCAAAAATTACTGACATGGTGGGTAGTGGTCAAATGAGGTCTGGCTTCGTAGGTGACGTTGAGCTACCTTCAACTTCGCATTTATTCACCTATACTTCAGGACTAGCTTACAATGCTACCGACAGAAAATTATTTTTTACTGATGGTAACAACTACCGTGTACGTCAAGTAGATGCCTATGGACGAGTTTCGACTGCTATGGGACGAGGTGCAGGGGATCCAACCATTGAAAATGATATACCTTCAAATGTGTTTTTACGAACTAACGTAGGTGGTAACTCCTATGTGTCGGGCCTATTTAGTTTTAGTGATGGCCTATTAGTAAATGTAAATTCAACAGGTAATAATATCAGAGGTTGGAACCGTACCGGTGCAGACGACACTTTCTTTGGACAATACATACTAGATGACAGTGTGTCGACACTAGCTGGTGATTACTTATTGGGTGCAGGTTATGGTGGTGACTCAGGGGCGGCAACATCCGCGCAATTCAATAACCCTAACGATGTAGCTGGTTTTGGTACTGGAGCTTCAAGAGTTTTATATATTTCAGATCACTTAAATCACTGTATTCGAAAAGTAGATAGTGCCGGTATAGTGACTACGGTTGTTGGTATTTGCGGTAACACATCAAATGGTACTTCTAATTTAGGTGGCTTAACGGTAGTAACTTTAAATCGACCATCAGGAATTGTGACAGATAGTTTGGGTAACTTATATATTGCAGATAGAAACAATCATAAAATTAGATATGCTAATTTTAGCGCAAGCCCTGTGACCGTTGCTAATGTTACGATACCAGCAGGGCAAATTGGAACAGTCGGTTGTAACAACGGAAGTACAGGTAGTGCTAATGAGAACGTATTATCGATTGGTGCTAGATGTAATACGCCACAAGGTATTGCGCAGGATTCTACAAAGGTGTGTTTTTCTCAGCAAGCAAGGCACAACGTTAGATGTATTAACAAATCCACAGGGATTATTACTACTGTCTTAGGTAGTTTAGAGTCTACTCCGGTTGCAGGTTCTCCACTCAATTACAGTCAAGAGGGAGTAGGTGGAACGGATGCGCGTCTATATAACCCAAGTTCTATTGTTTTTGATGATGTAGGGGACTTATATGTTTGTGACCAATACAACCACATCATTAGAAAATTAAAGATGAGCCCTTAAGCTTAAGTCTTAGGCATTGGTTATGCAAAAAACGCATAACCAATATACAATAATTATAATACAATTATAAATAAAAATGTGAGACCTTGTGTTTACTAGGAAACA
>JAGRAL010000181.1 GCA_020434605.1 Bdellovibrionales bacterium | reverse complement strand
TTTTATGAAGGGCCTGCTTCATTTCTTCTAAACACTCTTGAATAAATGTAAGTCGCCTATCCTCTTTAGAAAGTGATGAAAGAATATTTTTATCAAACACAAAAACAGGATAAACCTCATCGCTAACAAAAGCAGCATGTGCTAGTGCATTGTTGTCTTCAAGCCTAAGGTCCCTTCTAAACCACATGATTGATTTTTTATAGGATGGAGTTTTTAGCATTTAAATCTTTGTCCCTACAATTAACGCGTCGTAACCCGGAAAAGGAACCTGGTACCTTTATAGGTGGTTAAGTACACGCCAAAAAAATATTTCAGAAAACTTTTTTCGTAAATTAGCTTCTCGAATTTTTCTTTGTGAAAGTCTCTCAATTGGAATATGAATTGTGTTATTGATTAATCCCAGCCACTCGTTCTCATTTACAGGGCGTATCTCAAAACATATATCATAGTCTTCAACAGCATAACTTGCAGGGAGTGAAGATATTTGAAAAAAATCAAAGTCTAAACCCTTGATCAGAGGCAAGAGTCTCTCTCCTAAATATCCATGAGAGGCTGCATCGACGAATAAAACCTTTTTATCCTTTATTTTCTCTATAAATTCTTTAGCTTTATCAACATTTCCTTTTCCTACGATAAAGCCTTTGAATTCTTCTTCGATCTTTTTAGCGTATGGCTCCCACTGATTACTGTTAGCGGGGTTTACATCTACTCTTAACTCGATAAATGGCTGGTGAATTCTGTATTCAGCCGAAAACGGGCTACCTTTAAGTAGCTCTTGTGCTCTAGCAGAGACTTCTGACTCGGGAAAGCCAATGATTTGAAATCTTTCTAACTGAATCTTATTTAAAGAAATACCGCGCAACTTATCATGCATGTAATTAGTCCAGCAGGATTCGATTTCGGCCCAGGGCCCAGGGACTGCAAAAATATCTTTGTTTTGGTGATTTACATGAAAACCATCCGCTGTCCCAACATCACTTTTCATTACCTTACTGCCGGTAGGAAACTGAGCCTGCTTGACGTGGTTTAGTGTAAACTGCACACCACGCTGTTGGATTTTTTGTTTTAAATCTTTTAACACGGCATTATCTTGATTGAGTGAAACCCTCATAAACCGAGCTATCGCTTCTCTAGTTAAGTCATCTTCAGTTGGTCCTAAGCCTCCACAAACAAAGACAATGTCTGTTTTTTCGGTTAGGTATTTTAAGGCGCTTACAATCTCATCGATGTCATCAGCTACCACTAAGTGATAAGAAACACGGAGATTGTAATCTAGCGCCTTCTCTGAAATCTGCGCAGCATTTTTATTGATAATTTGACCTAACAGAAGCTCATTACCAATAGCTAAAATACTCGCTTGCTTTTTAGTTTCCATTAATCCTCATATCTAGAATGCTATCTAAAGCCTGCAGGCTTTCTACGTGCTGCACTCTACCGCCATAACCACTGATGTCTATCGATGATGCAGTTTTACCTGTAATTAAAATGGTAGCATCTGATTGTGCGCTCTCTAGATATTGATCTATGTACTCATTAAAAGTCAATTTTTCATATCCTAGGTTTTGTGAGCTACAACCTAAGATAATATATTTGAAATTGATAGAGTCTGTCACTTCTACCAAAGATTGTAGGGGAAGATTTGTACCTAAGTAATATGATTTCATATCATTAGATATACAAAGTACATGTGACAAAATAATTCCGATTTCATGCACATCACCCTCTGGGCTTGCTAAAGCCACTCTTCTTGCATGGTCGTTAGTGACGGGAGTTATCAAAAAGCTGATTTGGTCACGTACGACTGCAAACAAAATGTGCTCTTGTGCTATGTTTAGTTTTAGCTCTAGAACTAAACGATTCACCATATTAAATAATGGCGAGATCACTTTTAAAATAAAATCTTTAGCAGACATTTGTATACGGTATTTATTTAACTGCTGATGTATCGTATCCACGTCATATTGATATAAACAATCAATTGTATTCAAAATAATTTTATGGATCTCATCATCAGTAATAGCTTCGCTACGTGTCTGTACACTGGCCCTCTCATCTGGCTGATTTGTAAGGCTGTGATCTTGCTCAATTAGAGTAAGTTCGTTTAGCGATAGGTTAGCAATTCTACCGATCGACATCCCCATATGGTTTAGATGTTTTAACTTTTTTAACTTCTCAACATCCTCTATCGAGTAAGTTCTTTGTCCAGAGGGACTACGCTCTGGTTGAAGCGCTTTGTATCTTCTCTCCCAAGCACGAATGGTATGAACATTCATCCCTACTATCTTAGCCAATCCACTAATATTTAAAATGCCCATGGAAACTCCTTTGTTATGTTACTCATCCCTTAGTTACTTTTGTGGACAAGCCCTTCGCAGTTTCATATAGTCACACTCATAAAAGTGAGGACAGCATGAAGTATCTACTTACGGGTGCCACAGGATTTCTGGGACAAAACCTTTGCAACCATTTTACCAAACAAGAGGCTTCACTTTGTCTTTTAAGCCGCAACACTAGACAATCTTTAGACAAGTTCCCATACACTGCGCAATTTGTCGACTGGGACCACGTTAGTTCAAATATAGATGACAAATACTTGGCGTGTGACGCTGTGATTCACTTAGCAGGTGAAAATATTGCAGGTAAACGTTGGACAAAAACACAAAGAAAACGGCTATGGGATTCTCGCATAAAAAGTACAGCGGCGCTTGTATCTTCTATCATGAACGCCCCTATAAAACCCAAAGTATTCATATGCGCTTCGGCCATTGGTTATTATGGGGATCGCTGGCAGGAAGAACTAGATGAGGCTTCAGAAAAGGGAGAAGGATTTTTAGCAGATTTATGTGAAGAGTGGGAAAATGTTTGTGCCCCGCTGACAGCGGCTGGAGTAAGAGTTGTTCATGTTCGTAGTGGGATCGTTTTAGGTTTAAACGAAGGCGCACTTGGCGAGTTTGTGAAGCTTTCAGATCTTGGTGTTTTAGGCTGCATTGGTAGTGGTCAGCAATGGATGAGCTGGATACATGTGAATGATTGGGTAAAAGCGCTACAATACTGTATTGATACTTCGACAATATCTGGAGCAGTCAATTTTGTATCCCCAAGCCCAATTCAGCAAAAAAACTTTATGCAAATACTATCAAGTCACTTTCATCGCTCTCCGTTTTTCTCTGTACCTGCAAGTATCGCGAAATTGGTTTTTGGTGGAATGTCTAGCTTGTTTTTATTTAGCCAAAAAGTACGCCCACAAAAACTGTTGGCAAATGGTTTTTCTTTTTCATACAAAACCTTAGACGCTGCCCTTGTAGATTTATATCCAAACCAAGGCAAAGAGCACATCCTAGAAAAATTCTTATTTGTACCTATAGAGACCGAAAAAATATTTCTGTTCTTTACGGACCCATATAACCTTGAGGAA
>JAGRAL010000180.1 GCA_020434605.1 Bdellovibrionales bacterium | reverse complement strand
GATAAGGATGGACCAGGGGTATTGAAGTATTCGTTACAAAGTTTAAGAGCAGATCAAAGAATCAATGACTCAAGGGGGACAGGGGCAGGGGTGAATGTTGAAGTTAATTTTGATTCGTATGAAGTCCCTAAGAATTAGCCGTTAGGCTAATTGTTTAGTCCTGTAATATGAGTTAGGATACTTATATGCATCCAAGACAAAATCATAATAGTCATGTTTATTACTACCGCTGGCAAATGCTAGTCTTGCTAGTATGTTTAGTGATGTTTATAGTTTTTAAAGCAGATGCACAGAGTAAGAAAAAGTTAGACCTTGAGGATTTATCGATCAAGGGTGAACTATTAAACGATGGAAGACTAAATATTTTAGGTAGAGAAAGAGTTTCCTTAGAAAACTACGTAAAGTTTAGAACAAATTATCGTCAAGTCATGGTGCAAGCGTTACCGACACCCGCTCCAAAAAGAATGTCTACAAATTAATTATAAGTTATTTTCAGTTTCTGTTTCAGAAGGTGGCTCATAAAGAGTCGTGGCAAAGTTAATACCTGCCCATCCTTCGGAGATAAGAGTGTTCATTACTCTTTTAATATAGACGATAGATATCGACTCATCAGCTTGAATATTTACTTCGCCTTTAAATTCTTGGTTAGGTCGTAAATTTTGCTGAAAAATCTTAGCTTGTTGCAAAGCTTGTCTTAAGCGTGGCATATTTTGCTGATCTTGCTCTTCAATGTGTACGGTGTTTGCTCCAACCTCTTGAGCATCAAACAGGACTGCTTCGCTAGTGATTGTGATTAGAGGTTTGCTATCTAGTGGGTGAGAATGTTCAGATGCAGGTAGCTTTAGATTTTTAGAAATAAAGAAAACCTCACCCGTTGCAGAGTAATTCATGATCAAAAATAGCACTAGCACTGAGAACAAATCAATAAATGGCGTCAGGTTTAAATCCATAACCTGTGATTTTGCGCCTTTGCTAGTTTGCCTTTCACGAAAGCCATGTAAATCCCATTTAGGACGAATGTGATTGTCAGGTGTCTTTATAATTCTTGAAAAGTTTCCTTTAGTTCCAGACATTACTGTGTATTAACTCCCACATTTGGAAAACCAGCGCCGACTACCATATCAAATACAGTAATCATGTTTCCATATAAAATAGTGTTGGCTGTGTTAAGGGTAACGTCTTTTTTATCAGGAAATCTTTGGCGCCATTCTTCAATACTGGTTTTGATTCTGTCTTTGTTCAATTCCTGGCCACTCAAGTTTGGTATATCTGTCGCCTTTTCTGATTCAAGTAATTGTACCTTATCTGGTAATAGGGTGATAGATAAGCTTACTTCTTTTTCTTTTGGAACAGGATTATCACTAGAAGTTGAATTTTCAACGTTTGTAGAAAGACTTGATAATTGTTGCCATACAGCGGTGGATATTAGAAATAGCACCAAGACCGAGAATAGATCTATAAAAGGAGTTAAGTTTAAATTTTCACCGCTATTCGATGCTGACATGACTACCTTAATTTATCACGGTTAGATAAAATAAAATTTAAAGTTTTAACGCTTGTTTCATGAATAGAATCAACAACATCTGTTGCCCAACCGCTAATCCAACCGTAAGCAGCTAAGATAGGAATCGCTACCACTAGTCCAAATGAAGTAGCAATCATCGCTTCACCAATGGCAGATGATAATAAGGCTGCTTTTTCAGAAGGAGCAACGTTTGCA
>JAGRAL010000179.1 GCA_020434605.1 Bdellovibrionales bacterium | reverse complement strand
TAGAGGACGGACCACTTTTATCTAAATTACTTGAAGCGACTCCTTACAAATATTTAGACAAACTAAAAATTGGCTCTAGACCCTCAAAGCGGCCAGGAAATGTTGTGTCTTTATCTGCATTGCGCGCTATTCCTTGGGTCTTATGTTGGACACAGGCCAGAGCTCTTTTACCAACCTGGTGGGGGATCGGTTCTGTTTGGAAAAATTTAGACGAGATTGAAAAGAAAAAAATTATCTCTTTGTTTAATACAAGCCCATTTTTATCTTCTTTTGTAAAGGCTCTTGGGTTTACTTTATCTAAAGTAGAGCTAGAGGTATGGGAGCTATATTTTTCTAAAAACGAAGATCCAAACTTATTTAAGACACTTAAAAAAGAATATCAAGGTGCTGTTAAGTTTGTTCTAGATGTAAGCCAGCAAAAAACATTGATATGGCACAGGCCTTGGCTTGAAGAAAGCATCCGCTTAAGATCATCTAATATTCATATACTTAATTTATTACAGATTATTTCCATCAAAGATTCTGATGAGACACTTTTAAAAGAAACTATCGTTGGCATTGCCTGCGGCATGCTAACCACTGGTTGATGCATTAAATAGCGAGGCGATCCTGTTTTGGAACTAACAGGACCGCGCTCTGTTTTATTTATTTTTTGTTATCCTAAAAACTAGGACCATTAAATACGTTCATCGCACCTATCGGTCTGTCGAAGGATAAAACTTCTTTCCCTGTCCATCTACAGCATCCTCCTCAACAGAAGCTGGCATTCTATAACCACTACTGTCGATAGCCAATGCTGATAATGTTTCGCTATTTATATTTCCTGTTACAGACAATTCTCTATCTGTTTGAAACTGTCTGATGGCAGTTCTTGTGTTTGGCCCTAATATACCGTCCACTTTAACATTATACCCCTCGTCCTTAAGGGCCGCTTGGGTAGACCGTATGGTATCTGTTTTTATCATCTTAGTGGTTCTATCCGCCATATCATTAGTATGTGAATAGTTACTATTGGCCGAGGCCATAGCACCTGCACCAAGTATTGCTATAACAAGATACCATTTGCTTTTTTTACCAATCGCACGAGTTTCCATATACACTCCTTTAGAAACGTTATGTGCTTATGATATTGAAGAAATGATAAAAAATCCTTTATAAGTTATGAAGTAATTTTGAAGATATCCTGACATTTGCCTGTCTTTGGCTGTGCAGTCTTTGTATTACATTTTTTACAGATTCATACTCTTGACATGCCATCTTAGCAGTGACAGCGGCTGTTGCTTGCGACGACCCAGTCATATAGCCAAATTTATTATTAGGCAATGATGAGTAAATATGGCTTCCATTTTCAAATGTATTCCATTTATTATAGTTTTGATTACTAGTCCCTAAAATTTTTCCGCTCATGTTTGTAGCGACTACAGATATAATATTTGAGTACTCATAGGCAGCCGGATAAAACAATTGGTCTTTATCGAGTTCACGCTTATTACCTGCAGCGGCTACAATTGTTATCCCCTTATCTTTGGCTTTTTGTAACAACTTAGCCTCTTTTGAATTTCTAGAGCGGCCCCCAGCAGAAACATTTATTATATCAACACCCATATCAATCGCATATGACAATGCTTTTAGAAAAGATTTTTCCTGCTCCCTACCATTAATGCCCTTATTATAGTATTTTAAAATCATAAATTCATAATCAACATTTGCATTTATATTAAGGATATTCGTTTTTATTATCCCCGCTATATGAGTTCCATGCCCACTATAGTCTTTGACATCATTTGTATTACTCGCAAAGTTCCAACCGTTAACATCATCTACAAGACCATTACCATCATCATCAATATTATTTACGGATTTTAATCTTCCCTGATTGTCTATGCCAGACTCACCTGGATTTACCCATAAGCTATCTTGTAAAAATGTATGATTAATATCAACACCTGTATCGATAATGGCAATTTTAATTTTTTTATGAAAAATAGTATGCTGATCAATATTTCTGTGGTGATTAAATTTAAAGGCTACTGATGAAAAAACCATTAGTAGTCCAACATACAATGTAAGATTTTTGGTAAGATATAATTTCAAGTCAGTATCCCTTAGTCATCCCTATAATAAGGTTAACACTTGTAATTTATTATTCCAAAAAAACATTATTTTAAATTCTAAAAGAAAGTATTTTCATAGACATGATTTAGGCAAAGACCATTCTGTCAAAATGCCGTCTAAGTGTTTTATAAGAAAACTATGCGCATCATTTTAAAAGGGCCACCATAAGTAAGTGACCCTTTTAAATTTATTTGTTGTTAACTTTTACGTCTTCGGAAGTAGTTTTAGTATTTCCTAGCAACTTGCTAAAAAAACTTTCTTCTCCAGACTGTATTTTTATACTCTTACCTCTTTGTATGGATGCCTTAGGGATCGCCACTCGAAGCACTCCGTCTTCGTAATGCGCCTCTATTTTTTCAACATCTACATTGTTGGGTAACAAGAAAGATCTTTCAAAAGCACCATAAAATCTTTCGTGTCTTGTAGACTTATCACCCGTTTCATATTTTTCATTATATCGTCTCTCGCCAGATACAGTAAGGCGCTGGTTGATTGCATCTACCCTAACATCTTCTTTTTTTACTCCAGGCAAATCAACACTTAGCAAATAGTGGTCATTTGCCTCAGATATATCACAACTAGGCCTGAAGCCTTTACTCATTAAATCTTCGTTCTGAAAGAAGTTATCAAAAACTTTTTCAAAACTTGTCGCATCATCTCCAAAGTATGATGGAGATAAGCGTCTACGAGCCCATGATAAATCATTAAAAAATGGACTTAGCATATTCATCTTAAACCTCCTATGGTTAGTTACCTATTTCATATACCTATAGATAACATGGGTTCAATAAATAATATGTCAAGGAAGGTCTAGTTTATTTTTGTATAATTTACGTCTCAACAATCCAACTATCTTGATCAGAAAAGAGTGGAATGAATACTTCTTCAATAGCCATTTCTTCGTCTGCAAATAATTCTTGCTGCGTAATAGCTGCATCACTTAAAAACTTATACGATTCGCATTTTGAAAAGTAATCCTCTTTTGTCATTAATGGCATAGGAAGTTTAGTGTGAACTTCTTTTTGACCAAACAAAATTGTGTCATAACTATTACTATTAAATACAAGTGGTTCGTGCGCCGTAAAACCTTCTGCCGATCCAAAATTAGTTTTACTAAGCGGAGGGCGTTCATTAAAAAGTTTGATTATCTCGGCTGCGTCACCGATCTCAGTATTATCTCTACACCACTTCCAAAACTCTGTATCTAGCTTTTTATTAAACTTATAGTGCACACCTATAAATGATCTAAAGGTATCCCAACTGGCCGCAATCTCTTTATTAATGCCAGTGATAGAACTAATATCATTAGTAGAGTTAGGCATTAGCTTACAAAGTGTCATAATAGTCTGAATTACCGTTTGTATTGCCGTGGACTCTAGGGGCTCAATAAATGCATACGCATTACCAACCGAAAATACATTTTTATTCCAGGCCAACTCGTGCCTACCTGATCTGAAATTAATAATTTTGTGCGATTTGATTTTGCCAAACTTTTTTTGTACCTCTTCAAGAGCCTCTTCTTCAGAGCAAAACTTAGATGAAAAGACATATCCATAGTGATCTTCTGTACGCATAGGAATTTTCCAGCACCAACCGTTATTCATCGTAATAACTGAGGTAAATGGATCAATATTTTGATTGTTAGGCATATCGAATGTCAGTGCCTTATCTGTAATTAATGTGGATTCGTAAGAAATAAATGGTGTCTTTAGTGCGTTTCCTAAAATTTTTGATCTAAAACCAGAGCAATCAATATAAAAATCAAACTTAATATTTTTGTGATCATCTGAAGATAGTGAAGAGACAAATTTATTATCATCCAAGTGAATATTTTTAACTTCAGTATCTAGAATACTAATCCCTGCACTCATTACTTTTTTGTGTAAGTATTGAATCAGATTTTTGTTATCTATGTGATACGAAAAAGGAATACTTGTTAAGAACGAAGCCATCTCCCCGCTAGCATCTCTGATTATAGGAATTTTTTTATTATGGATTAAAACAGAGGGCCAACTAGAGTTTTTAATATCTCCTTCGTAATAATACGATTCTAAGTGATGGGCTGCAAAAAAGTTAAAGTTAAATTTATAATCACCAGGGTAACCCCAATCAAACTCAATGCCAAACTTTAAAGTAGGTTTAACTTCTTGAAAAAATTCAATGGGGTCTAAACCCAAAAAGTGGTGTAAGAACGGTACAATCTCAGTTGTTGTTGACTCACCTACACCAATCACCGGGATTTTACTAGATTCAATAATCGTTATCTGTAACTTGGGATGAGCTCGCCGCAGCGCTAATGCAGTTAAATATCCTGCCGTACCTCCCCCTAATATTCCAACCGTATTAAATCTTGTATCAGGAAAACCTGTGCTATCTAGATATGATAAATCAAATGCATTGTTTATGTGGTCATTTATTTTTTTCATTTACCTGCCAAGTCTATAGGACTAAGTTCATTACATTGATTTTATAAAAATAAGAATATTGGTGAGGGCCAAAATTACCATCGGTACAATCGTTAATTGCATACCCAAAACTCGTAATTTAAAATTCATGCGCTTACCAGAGAAGGCAACATAGTGAGATAGCCTACCAAGAGTAAAAGCTGCGGCAATAATATGAATAAGGTATCCAGGAGCAATGCCTGACTGCTCAACCAAATACGTTAAAAATAAAAAATAAATTACATATGATGAAAAGTTTGAATGAGCACTTACTAGTGATGCAATTTCATTATTTGGACCGCTACCTAACGATATTTGTAAGCGGCGTCTTGCTAGTATGGTATCAGCGGTTATTTTAATAAACAATAAGGCCAGGATGCCAGCG
>JAGRAL010000178.1 GCA_020434605.1 Bdellovibrionales bacterium | reverse complement strand
CAAGTTTTGGTTCCTAAAGAAGTTTTTTCAGGTGTTGAGTTTGAAAGTGATGTTGTAGGAAGAATTATCATTGCGTTAGAAACAGGTGCAGTGGCCTGGTCAGAAATTCGTAATAATGAAAAACTAATCTATCCGGATTCGACCTTAGAAGTTTTATCTTGTATGGAAGCAAAACTATTAGAACCTAAAATATATGCTTGGCCATGGGCAGCGGCTCCGAATTGTGATCCACGTACAGATTTTGTGTACGCAATACCAGGAGCTTAGAAACTGCTCCCTAAGATTTCGTATTAAATGGTAGTAGTAGTTAGTGTAAGCATAGAGAATTTGGCATTTTTTATGCTTTATAGCTTTAAATGAATCGAGAATGCCCTGAAAAGTCCTGTAAAACTCTAAGTAGGTCCGTAAAGATAGGTAGCTATTACCGAAAATCGGATTCTAAAAGGGTGCAAAAATATAAATGCATAAACTGTGGTAGATACTTTTCCTCAGCTAGTTTTTCAGTCAATTACTATCAAAAGCGCCGTAGACTAAACCCTTTAATTTATAAGTTACTTGTTTCCGGAAACTCTCAGCGTAGAATTGCTCGTCTTTTAGGTTGTAATCTAAAAACAGTAGCTAGAAAGTTTATTTTCCTAAGTGAACAAATGAGAGCAAAGCACATGGACTATGTTTTAAAACATAGAAATATTCAAAGTATCCAGTTTGATGAGATGGAGACTTGGGAGCATTCAAAGTTAAAACCACTGTCTATATTTGTATTAGTGGAAAAAGACTCTAGAAAGATATTAAGCATAAAGGTGTCACAGATGCCAGCTAAGGGGTTAATTCGAGACCGCTCATTAAAGAAGTATGGCAAAAGACAAGATCATAGAAAATGGGATATGGAAGAAGAGTTTAGTTTTTTACAAGGTATCCTCTCACCTAGTGCAAGCTTTGAGTCGGATGAATCCCCCCGGTATCCGTCTTTGGTAAAAAAATACTTTCCTGATTCTTTTCATAAAAGATATAAGGGGAGAAGGGGCTGTGTTACAGGACAGGGGGAGTTAAAGGCAGGAGGCTTTGACCCACTGTTTTCTATTAATCACAGTTGTGCAATGCTAAGAGCAAATGTGAACCGACTGGTTCGAAGAACGTGGTGTACAACCAAAATAAAAGAAAACTTGCAAAGACATATAGATTTGTACATGTACTACCACAACACCCAGCTCATTTAACCATAGACAAAAGTAAGAACTATCTACGGACAATCAAAAAACTCCCTGCAAATTACGATATACGAAATCTAAGGGAGCAGTTTAAGGAGCTTAAGACCGCCCTATATTTCGATCCAAGTGATGCCATCACCACCTTGATCTGGATTTCCAGCTTGCCATTTTTTAATATGCTCAGATCTGGCACAGTAGGCTCTAATAGCTTTTTTTAATGTATTAGTACCGTGGCCATGGATTACTTTAATACGATCGATTTGATCTTTTAAAGCTGTGTCGATTTGGCTTTCTAGTTTATCCATAGCCTCTTCTAAACTAAGTCCTCTAAGGTCAAGCGAACAATCATCAACTGCATATTTTGAACCCACGCTTGGTACTTCGGCTTTTGGTTTGTGAGCTTGCTGAGGCACAAGGTATTTGTAGTGAATTTGTAAGCGCATTGAATTAGATAAAACGCTAACCTCTCCTTTGGCATTAGGGCTGGATTGCACAACGCCTGGTCTACCAATTGTCTGTATAAAGACATCCGAGCCACTTGGGTAGGATCTAGCAAATTCTTCTGCTGTTAATTCTTTTTCGACCTTTCCTTTGATAATTTGTGGTAAATCCACTTTCCACTCTAGGGGAGATTTTTTGTTGCCTTGTTTGATGTCGTCAAAAACTTGCTCTAGTCGTTTTTGAGCATCTCGAGTTAGCTCTTCGATTTTAGCTAATTTTTCTTTTTCAAAGTTAGATAATAGAGCTTCGTATTTTGATTTTTGTCTAATGATGTCTTCAGCCTGTATGGCATTTTTTTGTTTCTCAGTAATTAAATCTTGTTTAATGGATTCTAGGTCTTCCATTTTTTCATTACGCTTTTTCCATATTTCAGACATAAATTCTTTTGCTCTAGACAAGATAACATCTGCAACCCCAATTTTTTGAGCTGTCTTCCAAGCAAATGAACTTCCTGAAACTCCACTGATCAAACGATATGTCGGCGCACCAATGCTTTCATCGTAGTTCATCGAAGCTGTTAAGACTCCAGAATTATCTTCCCAGCCTATTTTTAGAGGACTCAAATGTGATGTTGTAAGAGAGAAAATATGGTTTTTCCCGTAGTACTCAATAAAAGCACGAGCTAAAGCTGAGCCTTCTTCGGGGTCGGTAGAGCCACAAATTTCATCTATTAAAATTAAATCTTCAAATGGCTTAGACTTTAAGGATTCATTTAATTCAAGCATATGAGCAGCAAAGGTACTTAATCCTTCTTTAATATTTTGCGAATCACCAACCGAGGTAAATATGTGTTTAAAAAATGGAATGCTTGAGCTGGCTTCACAACACACGGGAATTCCGCAGCGAGCAAGTTGCGCAGTTAAGCCTACAGATTTTAATAAAATGGTTTTACCACCAGCATTTGGGCCGGAGACCAATAGGACAGTTTTATTTTTATCCAGTTCAATTGTGTTAGAAACAACATTCTTTTTTTCAAGTACCAGTATTGGATTTCGTAACTGCACAAGGTTTAATGCAGTTTCTGAAAAACGAATAGCATTAGCTTCTGTCTTTTGTGCATAGGTGGCAAAAGCAAAACGAAGATCCGCATCTTTTAAAGATTTAAAATTTTCCTCAAGAGCGCTGACACGTTTAGATAGTAGGCCGCTTGTGTGTTTTAGGATTCTCTCAATCTCAGCATCAATTGCTAATTCGATCTCGCGAAGTTTATTGTTTGTGTTAACTACTTCTTGTGGCTCTATAAATAAACTCTGACCTGTGTTGCTTACATCGTGAATAATGCCTGGGAATTTACCCTGCATTCCGTATTTTACAGGCACAACCCATCTTCCATCTCTAGTTGTTACAAACTTATCTTGTAACATGTTTTCGATTTGATGATCGTGCAGAATCTGTCTTAGGCGGTCGTGAATGTTTTTAGATAGTTGCGTTTTTTCAAGGTTTAGTGATTCTAGTGTGGGGCTTGCTGTAGGTAAAATATTCCCTTCAGAGTCGATGATACGCTCTATAATAACAATTTCATCGCCAAATGATTCTACTACAGATAAAAGGCTATTTCCCCAATCCGTTGTGGTTGAGGACAAAATATTTATTAAACCCTCAGCTTCATAAAAAAAGAGTTTGGCATCTTTTAAATCATGCCCTGATAGAATAGCTCCCTTTTTTAATCGAGGTAACCAAAGAGGAATACTATCTAAAGATTGGATTAATGGTCGATTGGGACTTACATACGGTATTGCATCAAATGTATGCTTCATTTGTTCTTCAGCTACATCAGCAGAAGCGCAAGGTACTATTTGTGCGATAGCTGATTTTGTAATTTCACTTTGCGAAAATCTTTCTATAGAAGATGTCAGCTGGTCCCAATCTAATGTTCGTAAATAACTCAAAAGTATTCCTTTTTTCTACCTAAAATGCCTAATAGCGCAGTAAGAAGTAGCAAAAGATAAGACTGAAGGGAAGCAGTTAATCCATAGATGGATTGTCCCGGTTGGACAATTAAAGGAATTTCATAAATTTTTGTCCATTTTTCATTTATTGGTGACTCTTCTAGTATTTTACCTGATGCCGTAATCGCAGCACTGATGCCGGTGTTTGTTGACCGTATCATTGGGCGTCTGTATTCGATGGCTCTGGATAGGGTCATGTGCATATGTTGGTGGGGCTCAAAAGTAGATCCAAACCATGAGTCGTTTGTAACGTTAATTAGAATATTAGCGCCTTGTTTTACGATCTTTTGATTATAAAAAGTATCTAATCCCTCATAACAAACTTGTGGACCTACAATAAAATTGGGTTGTGTTTTAAAGACGGATGGGCCAGGGCCACGGGCAAAGTGTGACACAGCTGGTATGATTTTTTCTACCAAATCTTTGAAGTACTTTGAGTGTTCAGTACCAGGGAAATACTCTCCAAAAGCTAAGAGTATACTTTTACTATATAGGTGGGTAACTAAACCTTGATTAGAAATGTAGGCAATACTGTTAAAAATATCCTCGCCTTGATAACTATAAGTTCCTGTGAATATTTCTGCGTTATAGATTCGTGTGATGTCAGCTATTCTTTTGGTATGTGCTGAATCCATTCTCCCTAAGTTTAAAAAAATTGGCATAGCTGTCTCTGGCCAGACAATTAGATCTACTTTTTTATCTTTTAAGGCTTCCATAGTCATCGAGATATACTCATTGATAATTTCTGTTTGAAACTTACCCTCTTTCTCGGCCTTATATTTTAATAAATTTCCAATATTTGCTTGAACCACTAAAGCTTTTAAAGTTCTATCTGATCCTTGCCACATTTGCTCTTTGATAAACCCAAGTATATTTAAAAAGACAAATACGCCTAATCCAATGATTGCCAATTTTTTCTTTTCTTTTGCTTGAATCAGGGTGTAAAGCCACAAATTGATAAGCACAGTGATAATGCTTAAGCCATATACGCCGACTGTATCTGCTAGCTGCTTTATAGGGAAAAAAGATGGCATCCAAGTGTAGCCCATGGTCCATGGAAAAATCATTGGATAAAATATTTCTAGAGTTACAAATAGTAGGGAAAACCAAATTAATGAAAGGCTCGTGTGGCGCGTAACGGTTTTTCTGTAAATGATGGCAGCTAGAACAAAATGAGTGTTGGCAAAACAGCAAAAACCTACTAATCCTGCGTAGCCTATCCATGCTGGCATTCTGCCGAACTCACTAATCGTGTAACCAATCCAATGAAAACCAATGAGAGTAAGCAAAAACTGGGTGATCCAAGTTCCTAAAATGATTTTTTTTAATGATGCCTTACTAGTTAATAGATAAAAAAGTGGAATAAATGCAATCCAACTTAAAAATATAGGCCCGGGAATATAAGAAAATCCAATTAATACACCGGCAATAAGAGATAAGAGCAGAGGTCTTTCAGTAATATATTTCATATAAAAGATTAAAACCAAGTTTTGACTAGGTTGCAAATCCTATTATGAGTGCTACGATAAGTTTATTATGAGTAATATTAGTAAATTTGAAAAATGCCCAAATTGTAGTGAGCCTAGGCACCTTGATATTAAAGAATGTCCTTATTGTGGTGTTATTTATGAAAAAGTAATTCCTAAAGACATGTTAAATGGCCCTCAGGTCAATGTTGATATCGAGCTTCTACAGAATTGGCAGGACTTAGTTGCCGATTATGGCAACAAGGATAAGCACGAACTTTTCTTGCAGCGGGCTATGGCTAAAAAGCGCTTACCATTTGCTTCACAACAGTACCGTAAGCT
>JAGRAL010000177.1 GCA_020434605.1 Bdellovibrionales bacterium | reverse complement strand
TTTCATAGTTTTGGTGTAAAAATCTTAAAAGAACACGGGACTCATCTTGGGCTTCCTAAAAATTTTGCGATATTAGATCAAAGAGATGTGGGCGGTATATTAAAAGAACTTATTAAACATACGCACGTATACGGTAAAGATGGATATGACATCGATCAGTTGCAATCGATGCTAAGTACGTGGCGAGAGAACTGACAAAAAACAGCCAAGCTTGATGACCCGTACGAGATTTTATTAGAGGCAGTACTTCCTAGCTATGAAGAAAGATTGTATTCGATGGGGGCCGTTGACTTTGATCAATTGATTCAGGGGCCGATTGAATTATTAGAGAAGCACCCAGAAGCTGCTAAAAAAATCACGTCGCAGTTTTCGCAAATCATGGTGGATGAGTTTCAGGATACAAATAAATCGCAATTTAAATTGATTAAACTCTTATTAAAAGATCACAATAATTTAACTGTGGTAGGAGATGATGATCAATCCATCTATGGATGGAGAGGGGCTGAGATCGAGAATATTCTAAGATTCCCTCAGTCGTTTAAAAACTGCAAAATTGTAAAATTAGTTAGAAACTATAGGTGCAATCCCGCCATTCTTGATATGGCAAATGCAGTGATAGCTAAAAACACTGACAGACACGGAAAAAAGCTAATTGCCGAAAAAAAATCAACATCAGTGAATAAACCAGAGTTTTTTGAGTTTGAATCAGAAGAGCAAGAGGCAGAGAAAACTTTAGCAGAATTTGTTCGCTTAAAAAGAGAGGGCGTTAGTTATAAAGATATCGCTGTACTTTATCGTTCTAATTCGCAGGGAGCTTTACTAGAGTCTTACCTACGTAAAGAAAAAATTCCCTATAGAATAAGTGGTGGAACAGCCTTTTTTGATAGAAAAGAGATCAAAGACATTTTAGCATATCTTCGCTGCGCTATATACCCAAGTGAGATTGCCCTAAGACGTATCATGAATACGCCAGCCAGAGGGATTGGTACTACAAGTATTGAAAAACTACAAAAATCCAATATGAACTTTGTAGCAGCTTGTAGACATTGGAAAGATTTAGGTTTGCCAGAAAAAGCTGGGACTTCTATTGATCAACTTCTGCAGTCTTTTTTAGACTTTCAAAATGATTTAATCAAGGCTCCTAGTTTTAGTGCTTGTGTAAAAAACTATCTACAAAAAATTGGCTATATGAAGTATCTAGAAGACCAATCAAAATCCATGGAAGCCTACCATAAGACAAAGTCATTGGTTGATATTTTTTGTCATGTCTTTGACTCTTATCAAAAACAAGAAAGTAAAAATCCTAAAAAGGCTCTAGTTGAGTTTGTTGAGAATATGGAGTTAAGAGATCTTCCAGATGAAGAAAATAAAGACGAAATCAATCTTTTAACATTTCATGCCTGTAAAGGTTTAGAATTTTCCCATGTGTTTTTACTGGGTGTAGAAGAAGACCTGATCCCGCACCGTGTACTTGGAACTAATATTTCAGAAGAAAGACGTCTATTTTATGTAGCAATAACTAGGGCTAAGGACCGACTGTATTTATCAAGAGCTAAAAAGAGAAACCGCAATGGCCGAATGGTCAATACCCAAAGATCAAGGTTCTTATTAGAGCTAAAACCTGAGTTTTTTACGGTATTAGAGGGTGGAAGGCCTATTACCGAGACAGACCGAGAATCTTTAGTGTCTTCTTTTTTAGCAAAGTTCAACAACCCCTGATTATTTGAATTAGATTTGATTCATATTTGCGCTTTGCCAATCTGAATCAGCCTTCGTAGGCTCTACCCACTACACGGAGGTTCTAATGTTATTGTTTATTCTTTCATCGTTTGCATTTTCATCCATTACGTTCCAACCCATGCGAGAAGATTTAAAAATGCCAGCTAACTGCGTATTTTTAACAAGCGAAGATTTTTCTGAAAACCACGATAGAGTCATCTACGGAATCGAAGGTGCAAAGAAAAAGGGTTTCACTCATGAATTTCCCATTCAAAGGCAAGAGGCCAGAGACTTATGGCAAGCTCTGAATGACGATAGCCAAAGTATTGCAGTTGTTAGAGACTCACAAAAGTTATCGGATTTAAAAAAGATTTTAGACACAGACGGAAGAGATATGGGCTTTGATTTTAAAAAAGAGGGCGATGTTTTAGAAGCCTTTGCTCTTTTAGATTTAAAAAAGCAATATCCAGATGATGAGTACTTTAGAACAGGTGGGTATGAGTATCACAATGAGAGAGGCCCAACTGTTGGAGAGTTAGATATATTAGTAGGCCGAAGAAGTGATTGTAATATTATAGTAATCGGTGAAGCTAAACTTGGTTACAAAATGATTCATAAGGCGCATGAGCAATTATCAAGATTTGAGCGTTTTTATCGTCAAGAAGCGCCATAATACTGGGTTTAGTAACAATAAGATGTTTAATTGTGTTGATGAGCCTATGAAATCTATTAAGCACTTCGGGCTTTTCTAGCACGATCCAAATCATAGGTAGCTTGAAGGTTCATCCACAACTTAGCAGAAGTTCCTAAGGCTTGCGCTAAATCTAAGGCAGAGTCTGCGGTAATGCCACGTTTGCCTTTGATCAACTCATTTAGTTTTGCCTTTGTCCATTTTAGCTTTTGTGCAAACTCCGCTTGAGTTATACCCATAGGCTCAAGAAACTCTTCAAGAAGCATTTCGCCTGGATGGAAAGGGTTTTTGGGCTGTTTCATAAAATACTCCTATTTATGGTAATCCAATACTTTCACTTCTGAGGGTCCACCTTCCGACCATTTGCAGATTATTCTCCATTGATCGTTAATTCGAATGGAATAAAAGCCTTTAAAGTTACCCTTCAAAGCTTCTAATCGATTCCCTGGAGGAACTCGAAGATCTGTTAGATTATCAGCTTCATGTAAGTACAAAAGCTTTCTACGTACAGCTCGATATAACTCAGAAGGAAATGCCTTTGTATGCTTTGATTT
>JAGRAL010000176.1 GCA_020434605.1 Bdellovibrionales bacterium | reverse complement strand
GATTCTGTGTATTAAATTATTCGCCTAACTCAGCTGGGTCAAAGTTGATAGAGATAGAGTCACCTTCTGCAGGCACAGCGCTACCATAAAATTTAACACTGTTTGTAGACTCAATATAATCCCATCCATTTGTATTATTCTTCGCAACAGTACTGCCATTTACTTTTACCTTAATAGTAGAAACAATAGGTACTCTACTTAAGTAAAACTGAGTAGAAAGCTCACTGATTTGTTGTTGAATTAAATTTAAGCTGGCAGAAAAATTAGTATCACAAATACTACCCTGTACACCATCAGTAGAGCTTGCCATGTCCATCATTCTTGTACCAATCATAGCTGCGGCGTGGGTGCTCGGATCATTTTTACATGCGCTATCTAATACTGCGATTGTAGATACGTTATATCTAGGAATCTCTGCTGTAGAGCCAGTCTTTTGTCTTAAATATTCTTTATAATTGCTGATCTGGTGTGTAGCCATATCAGGGTGAGTCCAAGCCGGGCTGTACGCATTGTTGTTACATCCGCCTGTTGCATTTGGCTGTAAACATGTAGTTGTAGAATTAGAATAATCATCTTCATCTGTAACAACAATGACTGCCATATATGCATCAGATCTAGGAAATCCATAACCACTATTAAATGAGTGCTCTAAAGCAACTTGAATACTTTGAAATGGTCTTTCATCACCATTACCAGTAGTACCAGCGCTAATATTTTGTGAAAACGCAGTCTCAATATCAGGAGTACTTGGGTCTAAAATTGCATTTCCAGATGCGCTTCTAAATTTAGCTCTATTCTGAGATGTGGCATTACCATAGAAGCCAGCTTCCCAAGCGGAACTTGTGATTACAGCAATTCTAAAGTCATATCCTTTAGTTATAAAGTCAGAAATAAACGCGCTAAAGTTATTACTTAAATTTGTTTGATACGGAGCCATTGAGCCCGAATCATCAATAACAAATAAGATGTCTAATTTGTTATTAAAATTACCTGTAGTCTGTTGAAAAGTATCAGAGTCTGGTAATAATGAAAAAGACGCTTCGTCATCTGAACACGAAATCATAAAAACTGTTGAAATCACGAGAACGTACAACTTACGTAACAACATATTCCCTCCACATTAGTGCCAATCCCATTGGCTATTTAGGTCGGAGAGAATACATGCAGTTTGACCTATTATATAAATGTCCTAACGAGATATAGATTATCATGATATCGCAACAATCAATAAGATTTATTAACATTTAGCTCAAACTGAGACGAAAATATTTCGTTTCTCATTCTGAGTTATATAGTGTCTCAATTCGGGTTGAATCAAAAAAGTTTCTGTGGAACTTCTTTAAGATCACATATAATTGGCGTTAAGACCGCCATCGAAAGGACCGATGGTAGATAAGATTTGGAGGCAGCCCAAAATGCAGAAGACCTATACTATTTCAAAAGATAGTAAAGAGATGGGTCCATTTACAGTGGAACAGATTCTATTGGCGTTATCGTCTGGCGATATTGCCATTACTGACTTTATATATAGTGACGAAGCAAAAGACTGGATATCACTTCTTGATTTCAAGCCTGTTGTTAATCAGTTAAAATCAAAAAAACCATCGGCTGCGCCAAGCGTGGATGCAAAGAGCGTTGAAGCAAGCGCACCAAAAACGAATGATGAAGAATGGTTCTTACTACGTGAAGATAAAAAACTCGGTCCATTTAGCTATTTAAATATAGTTAAAATGCTTCAAGATAAAGAGGCCTATGAGTTTGATTTTGTTTGGAATGACAACATGACTAAGTGGACACGTATAGCTGAACTAAGAGAGTTTTCGCCTGAAAGAATATCTGCCATGATTAAAGACCACAAAGATGTATTTTTAAAAAGAGGCCATAAGCGCATTGATTATCAAAGTGACATCATGGTGAGTGATGCGGCTGAGATATTTAATGGTAGCTATCTGCAGATAAGTGAGGGCGGAGCTAGGGTTAAAATAGCCTACTCTATGTTGGCTCCAGGTGACAAAGTAGTTATTCACCACAGAGGAACTAACGATTTAGCAGCATTTAATGCGGCTTGTGAAATAGTAAATAAGACATATTCGCAAACAATAAGAAACAAAAAACAAGAGGTGGAATACATAGTTAAATTTATGCATCTTAATGATACTGCAAAAAAAAGCATCCATGATTTAACAAAAAAAGTTTCGTAATTAAATTCTGCTCAACTTCAGCATGTACACTCTGAGCAAACAACTAGGTAGATTAAACATGTTTTGGAGTTGTGTCTAATAGACACTCCCAAATTTAAAAAT
>JAGRAL010000175.1 GCA_020434605.1 Bdellovibrionales bacterium | reverse complement strand
AGGCTATGATGGAAGTAGGAGCCACAATTTGCTTGCCACAAAATCCAAATTGTTTACTTTGCCCGTTCCAAAAAAACTGTGTAGCAAGAAAACAGGGAACACAGTCGACACTACCTCTTAAGAAGGATAAAAAGAAAAATGAAATTTGGCATATTCAACTTTTTTTACTGAAAAATAAAAATAAGATCGCATTTCATAAAAACCAGACCTTACCATTTTTAAAAGATGAAATGCTTTGGCCTCTAGAAGGCAAAAAATTAAATGTAAAACCTAAGGAGTACCACTTTAGACATTCTGTTACGCATCATGAGATTTATGTCGAGATTTCTCAAACTAGCCCTAGCCGGTTAGCAAAAAATTCTTTAGTATGGATTCAAGCAAACGAAATAAAAAAGATAAGTCCTTTTTCACTCACAACAAAGGCCATAACACATGCTAAGACTATGGGTTTACTCGATACTTCTAATGTTATTCATCAGTTGCCAAAGCGCACCAAAGCCAGAAGTAGATCAAAGTCTTTCAAAGCCTAAAGACTACGGTTCTCCCGAAATTGTTTTGCAATTTGATGAAATCAGATCACCGACGTTCTCTGAAGACGGAAAGTTTTTAGCCTTTGTTCATTGGAATGAGTCTTTAAAGAATCCGCAAATCTTTGAGTGGGACCTAACAAATAATTCATTACGACAAATCACGCACCAAGTGGGTAGAATTACAGAAGTAAGGTACTTACCTCAGCGAGCTGGAGTTGTTTATACTAGCACAACAGATGAGGATAAAGAAAACCCATCTTTTTTGCGCTCGTTTTTATATCCTGACGAAAACAATGTAGAAGTTTTAAATACAGAAATTTACAGCAGTAAATTAGACGGTAGTGATATTCGAAGGTACACACAGAACTCTGGGTTCGATGGGGGAATAGCGCTGCATCCCTTAAAAGGAGAAATGATCTATAGCTCTAAGCGCGGGCCATTTCATATTTTAAAAAAATCAAATTTCAACGGAACCAGTGCGACGATAGTGAGTTCTGGCAAATGGAGAGATGAGTCTCCTAAGTTTTCACCTAACGGTAATCAAATTGCTTGGATACGAGAAAGGGATAATCAAAAAAGCTTACTAGTATCACCAGCGAAGTATCCTTTGATTAGTAAAGACATTACACCAGAGGCTTACGATATTTTAGATTTTGATTGGCACCCAGATTCTCAGTGGATTGTATTTTCGGCTAAGCAAAAAGAAAGCTCTTATTATCAATTGTACCTATACCATTTACAGTTGGGCTGTGTGCTACCAATTACAGTAGAAGCGGGCAATGCCTTAGAACCTGTATTTCATCCTGACGGCAAAAGCGTGTATTACGTAATAGAGCGGGCAGATAGGTATAGATTACTTAAAACTTCCTACCTACCTATTGCATCCTGCGAAGCTAAAAAGTAAGCTAAATCTATGTGGATACTTCTTTTTTCCATTTTATGGGCGGCACCTTATCCAGCTACCTCTTCCTCAGCTTTGGTTTCTGACAATTCTTATTTTTATTCTGATTGGGGATTTGAAATCGAAAAGAATACGATCGGTTGGCTTAGGTTGGTGCCAGCACAAAGTGATCCCTACTTTTTAGCTAGCTACAAACCAATTTTAAGTGCACCTGAGGCTAGAGCCACTTTAAATATTCGAGTCGACCCACTAGCTGAAAGATTAGAGAAGGGCAGTAGTATTTCTCTTTCTTCTTATATCAAGCACTGGACACAACAGTTTCCAAAGTTAGGTATGGATGTAACAAAGGTGCAGTACACAATTAAAAACGGAAAAAATACAGCGATTGTGGACAGCCTTAATCAAACTACTAAAATTCAATCTAGACAGTATGTGTTTTGGCAGGATACTTATGCGGCCATATTTTCTTGTACTGACCGAGCTACTGAGTTTACATCAAGCCTTTACTCGTGTGAAAAGATCATTGAAAGTTTACGCTGGGTTAAATAACAAATAACTACGCTTTATTATTTCCAAAAAACTAGTTTCTTTAACAAGCTTGCAACCGCAGATGGCTTTTTAACAGGAGTGTTTCTTGGTTTGTATCCAGATTTATTAGGTCTTGGTTTTTGTTGAAACTTTTTGTGAGTATTAGATTTTTTGAATGGTTTTTTACCATTGGCATTTTGTGCTGGGTGTTTGCCAGTACCACTCTTTGCTGGATCGTATCCAGATTTTTTATTGTCGTATCCGCGAGACTTGCCGCCACGTTTGTTTTTAGAATTGTTTTTATTAAATTCTTTTTTATTCCCTCTAGATTTATTGTCTCTAAAGTCTTTTTTGTAACCGCCATCTCTGCGAGGCTGGATGCTGGGGAAGCCTTCAAATTCTTTGACCAAGTCTGCATCGTCAAGCCACTCAGTAGATACCTTAGCTTTTAAGTAGGATTCAATTCTTTCTAGTGAGGCTAGATCTAAATCTGAAACAAAGGAGTAGGCTTTACCAGATGCTCCCGCTCGGCCTGTTCTACCAATACGATGTACATAGTTTTCAGCATCATCTGGCAGTTCATAGTTTACTACTAAGTCTACACCTTTTACATCTAAACCACGTGCAGCTACATCAGTGGCAACCAGGATATTTTTAGAATTTTCTGCTTTAAACTGCTCCATAACACGGTTTCTTTGTGGCTGCGTAAGTAGGCTAGAAATTCCCATGGCAGGTAAGCCATTTCGATTTAAAAATGTAACTAGCTTTTCGATATTATGTCTGAAGTTAGAGAAGATAATAGTTTGTTTAGGTGATTCTCTTTTTAACAATGAAAGTAAGTATTGACCTTTTTCATCTGTACCAACATGAAAGAGCGCATGGTTGATATTATCGGCTGTGATATTGTCTTTGTCGATGTGAACTTCGATAGGGTTTGCACCTGATTGATAGGCCACAGTTAACACATCAAAGTTAAGGGTAGCACTAAATACTAAAAATTGTCTGTCTTCGGGCATACGCTTTAAAAGATAAATCATATCATCTTTAAAACCCATATCGAACATACGATCTGCTTCATCAAAAACAATAGCGCGTACTTGTTTTAAGTCTATGCAGTGAGATTTGTAAAGATCGATAAGTCTTCCTGGTGTTGCTATTAAAAAATCAACCCCGTCTTTAAGTTTCTTCTTTTGTTGTTCGATATCTACGCCGCCGTAAACACAAGTACCTTTTAAGTTCGTGTCACCTTTTAACTTGTTAAACGTGTCGTACACCTGATCTGCTAATTCGCGTGTTGGAACCAAGACCAAACAAAATTGGTATTTCTTCCAGTTGGGAAGAACATCTTTTGGCGCTTCGGTATTTTCTGCTTCAGTGTTTTTATAAAAAGCCTCTGATTTGATCCAGCGGTGTAAAAGTGGAATTAAAAATGCACCCGTTTTTCCAGTTCCTGTTTGCGCTAAGCCTGAGATATCTTTACCATCTTTTACTAGTGGAAGTACGGCAGCCTGTATGGGTGTGCAAGATTCAAAACCAAGGCGTTCAATAGCCGTTTTTAATTCAGGGACAATATCTAGGTCGTTAAACTTCATGCAAAAGAAATTCACATGATTTTTGAAAATTTTCAAGGCTTTATAAGAGCTTGATACCCTCTAAAAAGTCTTTTACGGCGCTCGTTACGGCATCTGGTTGTTCAAAATGTACCCAATGCCCGGCTTTAGCGATTTCTACCCCTTTGGCATTTGGATTAGTGGATAGCATTTTTTGAAATGTCTCCTTGTCTAAATCCGTCGACTTCTCTCCTCTGATCACAAGTGAGGGAGCCGAAATGCCCTGCCACTCTTTCCAATGACTTTGCTCTCTGCCAGAATAAAGACTTTGTAAAATGCCTCTTTTCGACAGTCGCCAAACCACCTCACCATTCACTTCCTCTAAGCTAGAGATTAAGAATTGTGCTAAAGTTGGGCTATGTTTATGTAAAAGATCATCTTTCGCTTCTTTTTTGGAAGAATACGGCACAGCCACGCTTTCAATGATTTCTTCTAGACGGTGTATGGATGAGCTGGAAGACTCTGGTCCGATATCTTCAATGATAAGTGCTTCTACTGTTTTAGGGAATTGGTGAGCAAAGTAGATGGCATTTCTACCTCCCATGGAATGACCCATTAAAATAATTTTATTCCAACCAAGCTCTTGCAATATTTTGTTTAAATCATCAGCATAATTTTGAGGGCCGTAGTCAGAATCAGGGTGAAAGCTTTTACCATGACCGCGCTGATCGTAGGTGAGGATGTGAAAATAAGGTTCCAAATGACGGGCAATGGTCCGCCAATTTTGGCCATAACCCATCAATCCATGCAATAAAACCAGTTTTGGCTTTGTCTCTTGTCCATAGAGCTGGTAATTAAAGTTTTGTAAATAGCTCATATCAAAGCTATTATGCGGGATACGTGGAAATAAGGCAAAAAAGAAGTCTACATAAAGACTGGATTGATAGATACGCTTATCAAATTGTAGAAGACCTACAAAAAGCGGGGCATACATCTTACTTGGTAGGTGGTTGTGTGCGTGATCTTTTGGCAGGATTGCCTCCAAAGGATTTCGATATCGTCACAGATGCGACTCCACAAGAGGTAAAAAAACGTATACGCAACGCTTATATCATAGGCAAACGCTTTCGATTGGTTTTAGTCCACAGGTTTCAGAAGAAATACGAAGTTGCCACATTTCGAAGAGAAGCATCTCCAGAAGATTTAGCAAATGAAGACATCATTTCAAAAGATAACGTATTTGGAAAACCAGAAGAAGACGCGCATCGTAGGGATTTTACAGTAAATGGTATTTTTTATGATTGCGTGAACAATGAAGTGATTGATTTTGTGGATGGGATTCACGATCTTGAAGATGGTTATTTAAAAATGATTGGTGATCCAGTCACTCGCTTAGAAGAAGATCCTATTCGTATTTTAAGAGCTATCAGACTTTCGCAAAAACTGTCTCTACGAATTGAGCCAGAACTTAGACAAGCTATAGTAGAAAAAGCAGATTGTTTAAAAACATCAGCACTTCCTAGAAGAAGAGAGGATTTTTTAAAAATCTTACGACTAAATAATCCAGCCCTTGCATTACTTGAAGCCTATGATCTTGGAGTATTAAAAGCTATTTTTCCTACGCTGCATGAACTTTTTGATAACCAAAAAGCGACCGAAATATTTTTATATTATTTCTCGTTTAAAAAACAAGTTCTTGATGAAAATGAAGAACCAGAGCCAACAGAAGAGTACGCATTTTTCTTGTATTGTTTTTTTAAGGCAATGCAAGTAGAGCGTCCTATGGAATCTTACTTTAATGATAATTCAATGTATAAGGATTTTATGCGAAACGAAATCTCTCTGTTTAAGGCAGAGGGGGATTGGATCCGAAAACTATATCAATTTATAGATCGATTGACTCAGTTAGATATAGATAAAGTGAAGCGAAAAACAAAAACTCACTACCAACAGTCTAGACATTTACCAGTGGCGCTACACTACTGTAAAATGGACTATTTGCTGTCTCCAGACAAAATCCACTTTTGGTTAAAAGACTAAAGAATTTTTGCCGGAACGAACCGATTTTGGTATTTAATGTTAAGAAGTCTAGAAATTATAATTGAACTTTCTCTTCTTTTACAAAAAATTTTGTTTGTATTAAAGTTAAAGCATATGTTCATAGTAAGACCTGTTTTATTATACGTAACTTTAAATATCATTGTGGTTGGAGCGCTGGCCAATGCAAAAGAACGCGTTTTATATATTGGTGATTCTCATACTGTAGGATCTTTTGGCACTAAATTGGAAGACTTGTTAAACCAATCTTTTGACACGGAAGCGGTGGGGAGCTGCGGTGCTATAGCTAGAACTTACTTAAGATCATTATCGACAAAATGTGGTTTTAGACATAGTAGAAAAAATCCAAGTCATATAAAAGATATTCGTGCCAAAGAATATGCAACACCAAATATAGACGATTTGGTTTCTGAAACTCCAGATAAAATTCTTATTGCTTTAGGTACAAATTATTTAAACAGTGGTGAGGCAGCCATCAAAAAAGACGTTGCAGACATATTGGCCAAATTGCCGGCCGATAGCCCCTGTGTGTGGCTTGGAGCGCCTGACATTCAATCTGTGCAAAATAAAGCTAAAATTGATAAAGTGAATAGTGTTCTTCGTTCAGCATTAGAGAAGACGACATGTCAGTTTATAGATTTAAAAAGTTTAGTTTCATATCCGCCAAGTGGAGGAGATGGAATGCATTTTTCAGCTAAAGATGGTCGTCAACTAGCAGAGCGGGTTAGTCCAAAGATTGGAAAAGCATTTGAATCAGTAAGTAAGGGCTTACTTACAGCTCCAGTTAAAAGCAAAAATACCGCAGCTCATTGAAAGTAGGGTACCTGGTTCCTTTCCGGTGTTCGGACAAGTAAGTGTCCAAAGAGAAAAGCCCCAGGTTTCCCTCTCTAGAGTAGCATGGCAAACTTTCATAAGCCCAGAAGTTTCAAAATAAGTAAGATTCTATGAATCCATTTAAAAATCCACTCATGTTT
>JAGRAL010000174.1 GCA_020434605.1 Bdellovibrionales bacterium | reverse complement strand
AATCAACGAGTTTAGAAAATTTATATTAGACCTGTCTTCTGAACAAAAAGATTTAGATAGTATTTACCAGTTGAATATTCAGTTTTTTCCGCTCACTGAAGATCAATAGGAAGCTAGAATACACAACCCGATTGAGTAGTGAAACTAATATTAAAGTCATCAATTTCTAACATGCCACCTTCTTGTTCTATGACGATATTGTGAGGTCCATGCGTAGTGTTAGACATGCAAGCAAAGTAAATATAGAACTCGCTTTGGTCGCACATAGTGATAGTATTTACGCCGCTGACTAAGGCAGTAGACGTCATAGCTCCACCATTTGTTTTCCAAAGGGTCGCAGAGCATCCCCCACCAGCGGAGAAGAAAGCTGCTGGCATTGCGATTCGTAAATCATAGCCTCCAGAATTTTTCGTACCCGTGATTGCAAAGGTGCCAGTCGATATGGCGCACGCATTACCAGTATCGTTATAATCAGGAATCGCTAAAGTTGGATGTCCCGGAAATACACCAGCGCAACCAGAAGAAGTAAGGCCTGTTTTTGTTGTTGTGTAATAGGCAGTCCACTCAGCTAGGGTTTTCCACGGCACTAATACATCTTTGCCGGTAGCATTTGATAGTTTTTTACAAACGCAATGATAGTCATGAACCTGAGCCGAGGCGCCATTTGCTAATTGCGTACGAGGTGTGATAGCAAATATGCTTTCACCCATTATCATCAATATAGCAATCAGCCATGAGCGACCCACGTTCAACACTCCTTAGCCCTACTTATCGGCATATGGCATTAATTAGTATAGTGATTCTCAATTTAAGACTGAGAATTTGTCCTAGATTGTCACTTTGAAACACTTAAAACCCGTATTCTTACTTCCGGGGCTTGTGCTTATTTATTTAGATATAGGGTGGTTAACTGCATGTGGATAGCTTGGTATTTGAAAATCGACGCATATATACAGAGGTATATAGCCCACAAGAATGTTCCGCCATCGCTTATTCAGTTTTAGGAAGACCAGCTGAGGTTGTGGATTATAGCTTCGGTATTGCGAATAAGGGTGCTGGTATTTTAGTTGTCAAAACCCATAATGCTTATACGGCCACTTATGTTCATCAAGGACAAAAAGTAATAACTCGGATTAGTTACGTACCTTCTAATTAGCTCTCTGTATAAAGCTGCCTTAAATTATAACTATTCTCGTATTTTCTTAGCATTTTTGTAGGTATCTAAGCTAAAACTAAACAATGTCATCTACAGTAGAGTTTCCACTAACAGCTTGCCAAGAAAAAGCACTCGGATTACTTGAGAGTGTTGAGAATGTATTTTTAACTGGTGTTGCTGGTTCTGGAAAGTCCTATCTCCTACAGCATTATCTAAAAAACAAAGATCCAAAATCTTACCCCGTAGTAGCTAGTACAGGAGCAGCTGCGGTATTGATTAACGGAGTTACTTTTCATAGTTTTTTCTCTCTAGGTATCATGGAAGGTGGCTTGGAGAAAACCATCGAAAGAGCTTTAAAAGATAAGCGTGTAAAAAAGCGACTAAAAAAAGTAAAAGCTTTAGTTATTGATGAAGTCAGTATGATCTCTGGAATTACCTTAGAGGCTGCCGAGACCATTTCTAGAATGGCCAGAGAATCGACGGCGCCATGGGGTGGTATAAAAATCATTGCAGTTGGAGATTTTGGCCAATTACCTCCAGTAAGTTTTGGATCACGCCCTAAAGATTGGGCCTTTCAATCAAGTACCTGGAAAAATAGCCAATTTAAAATTGCGTATTTAAACACTGTGATGCGATCCAAAGAAGAATCTTTTTTGCAGGTGCTAAACTTTATTCGAAACGGTCAAATCAATGATATTGTGACTAAGTTTTTAGACTCAAAAGTCAGAAAACCTGAAGCAGGATTTACGGGTACGATTTTATTTCCTCATAGACAATCGGTTGAAGATTACAATTTAAAAGAGCTACAAAACCTGCCAGGTGAAGTAATGACTTTTAAAACAGAATACGTCGGAAACGAAAAGTTTTTAGATGCTATGAAAAAAGCTTCGCCTATCCCTGAGGTTTTGCAAATTAAAATTGGCGCATTAGTGATGATTCGAAAAAATGATCCAATGCTAAACTACGTCAATGGTAGTTTGGGAATCGTAAAATCGGCAAAAGTAGGCGAGTTAAAAATAAAACTCTTAAGCGGCAGAACCGTAACCCTAGAGCCTGAATCATTTTCTTATATGAACGCCGAAGGTGAAGTAGTTTCTAGTGCGCAAAATTTTCCCATCAATTTAGCTTGGGCGACTACGATCCATAAATCGCAGGGTGTAACATTAGATGCTGCGACAATGGATTTATCCCGTGTGTTTGAGGCAGGACAAGCCTATGTTGCTCTCAGCCGAGTGCGTTCCTCAGATCAACTTTATATCTCCGCCTGGAGGCCGCAAGCCATCCAAGCTTCAAAAGAAGTGGCTAGCTTTCATGCAGAAATATTAAAAGAGTCAAATTGACACCGTTTTTTTGTGATTTTTGAAATTATCACTCACAAGTTTGTGGACACTTTCTAAAAAAACAATACACTCCTCCCACGACAAGGGGGACTATGACTCATTTCTATAATTCAAAATTTTCTAAAATTATTTTATCACTTTTCGTTTTAGGTTTTGCCATCCCATCGCAAGCCGAGATTAGGGGTCTACGTTGGACGGGGACTGAGGTAGAAAGTACTGACCTTAGTGCTCTAGTTACTAAAATCAACACATCTCTTGGGACTAAGTTAAAACCGTCGGACTTTTTATTATTTGAAGATAGAGATTTAGCCACTAGTAAGTTTCAAATGTATGTGCAAACAATTGCAGGTATTCCTGTTCGTTCTGCATCTATTAGATCATGGACTGACACAAGCAACAATACAGCTGTTCAGGTAGAAGCATATATTGAAGTGAAAGCTTCTGAGCAAATGGCAAAGCTAAAGCAAAAAGGGGTAGATACAGTTCTTTCTTCTTTAGTGCCAAAGCTTGCTAGAGATGAAGTGATGGATATCGTGCATACTGCTGTTAAAAATGATTCTAATGACAGTCTTGTTAGATCGATCAAAGCTAACGATGTATGGGAAAATGGCAAGCTAGTTCGTTTAGTGAGTGTAAGATCTCGTCGTGGAGTTCACGAATTTAAAGTGGACCTATCAAGCCTTAGAGTATTAGAGCACATTTATAATGAGTTCCCGCAAGCGGACCAAGAATTTTCACTTGCTGCTAAAGTATTTCCTGTATACGAAGAAACAGAATCAACAAGAATTCGTCAAAAGCAAATTGATGCTGAGTTAAAGTATATTAGTGCAAAACTCCCTGTAGTAACTAATGACTCTTATGCAGCTCTACGCAAACGTCGTTATTTAGATCAACAATATAATGAGCTTTTAGGTATGCTACCTATTGGTCAAGCCAATGGCTTTTGGTCTTCCACTTATGTTCGAGAGCAGGGACTAAAGATTTTACGAGATCTTCCAACGGCAGAAAACTCATTTGAGAATGGTGGAGTAGTACTATCAGGTCGCTATGTAACAATTAGTTTGCATCCTGACGCTGTTAAAAAATATACAAACTTAAACTTTGAGCCAAAGATGGCGGCTCCTCTACGCTTTGATTGGGCAGAAACGGTAGTTGATGGCCAAATGACATATGAGATGACTCCGCACACTGGTTATACAGGTAAACCTGTAGTGTCTGCTGAAGATGTTTTAAATCGTCCAGCTACTCGTGATCCAAATCACAACCCAGAGACATATATTAACGAAGGTTATGATGAAGTTCAGGTTTACTATGCTGTGACTACATTGTTTGAGTCTCTTATATCAATGGGTTTCACAGATCCTGATTTATCGACTCGTCCGTTTAATGCATTTTTGTATGATCCAGACATTTCAATGAAAGACAATGCGTACTACACTGAAGATACGATTAACTTTACTACGTACTCAAGTGACCAACAAAACTATGCAAGAGATAACTCTACAATTTGGCATGAACTTGGCCACGGTGTAATGGATCGTTTAATGGGCGACCAAATTAGACTGGCTGATACAGGTGGATTAAGTGAAGGTATGGCTGACTTTGTTGCTGCGTTAGTATTAGCTGATGTAACAAACGGTGAAAGATATGATGGTTGGGATCAATTTAGAATCATCAATCAAACAGGTTTTAATCTAACAAACGAAGTTCATGATGACGGTGAAGCTTACGGTGGCGCTATGAAGGATCTATTAGATGCTGCAGTTGCTGCTGAAGGTAAGCTAGGTCTACACAAAGTAACGGACTTAACTTTAGAAGCTATGCGCTTAACAAGAAATCACCCGGGATTAACTGCAAGTGGTTGGTTTTCTCATATGCTTTTTGCTGACGAGATCGGACGCCAAGGCATTCGCGCTCCAGGTGAGTTAAAAGACCTAATCATGGCTGCTTTAAATGGACGTAACTTTAGTTTAGATGGCAAAAAAGTGGCTTCATTCTCACTGAAGAACAAAACACAAGAGGTTGATCCTCGCACTCCGGGCTCAAGACAAAGCCCAGTTCCAGTTAGATTGTCAGCTAACCAAAAAGCTACTTTTAACTTGAACATGGAAATGATTGATAGCGACGTTTATAAGTTTAAGTATCCTTTGCAAGTAAAAGTTCAGTTGCAAAAAGGTCCACTACAAGGTGCTATCCACTGGGTAGGGGAAGAAGCTGAGAGCTTAGACTACACGATTGAAAAGGCTGGTGATAAGTTGCCAGTTGAGCTTACAATCACTGGAACTTGTGACTCTATCAATAGAGATGATGGTTCTTGTGTTGATTACGCATATATTAAAGTGTTTAATAATGGGACAGATAAGCCCGTTGCTAAAAAGCGTTTTTACTTACAATTAAAAACGGCAA
>JAGRAL010000173.1 GCA_020434605.1 Bdellovibrionales bacterium | reverse complement strand
GACATGTTTACTGGAGAAGTAAAAGTACAAAGAGTTGATATCTTAATGGATCTAGGAAAATCAATTAACGAGGGGCTTGATCTAGGACAGGTTACTGGAGCTTTTATCCAAGGCATGGGCTGGGTGACTACGGAGAAATTATTTTATAACAAAGGTTTTCTTCTTTCTCATGCACCTAGTACGTATAAAATTCCTAACATACAAGATACTCCCAGAGAGTTTAATGTAAAACTATTTGATAACCCTAACAATACGGTAAATGTTAGGGGCACAAAGGCTGCCGGTGAACCTCCTCTACTTTTAGCCATCAGTGTGTGGACAGCGATTCATAATGCCATCAAAGTATTGCCAATGTATAATGATTCATACCCACACTTAGAATTACCTGCAACAAACGAAGAAGTTTTACGAGCGATATATCCCTCCAAATTTACGAGCAAATCATGAAGACCTTTTGGACTGCAGCTCAAGAACTAAACGAAACTTCGACAACTTTTGTTGCTGTTACAATGCTTTCTAACAAGGGACATGCACCACAAGATCCAGGCGCAAAGATGATAGTAACAAAAGACGGTTTGCACTGGGGCACTGTTGGCGGAGGAAAAGTAGAAGCAAGATGCATTGTTGAAGCAAGCAAACTTTTAGAGAGCACCAGTGGTCCGCAAGTTTATACCTGGAACTTACAGCGCGACATTGGCATGACTTGTGGTGGAGAAGTCACCTATTTGTTTGAAACTTTTATTGCTGCCTCTTGGCCCATAGTAATATTTGGTGCGGGTCATGTTGCGCAAGCAGTAGTTAGGATCTTATTACACCTCGATTGCCAAATTACTTGCATTGATCATCGAAAAGATTGGTTAGATAAAATGCCCTCATCTCCTAAATTAAAAATCGTTCACGCGCTAAATCCAGAAAAAATAGTGACTGATCTTTTTTCTGACTCTTACTTTTTATCCATGACGCAAGGACACGCTATGGATCTACCTATTTTGCAAAACCTTTATACCCACTTTCCTAAAGCCCCCTATATTGGTGGGATTGGTAGTGCCATAAAGGCAAAAAAATTAACGAAAGAATTAATTGAATTTGGAATTAACAAAGATATTTTAGACCACAACTTTCACTGTCCTATTGGCCTACCACTTGGAACAAATCACCCTTACGAAATTGCAATCAGCGTGATTGCCGAGTTATTACAAACCAGAGATCATTTGCGTGATTTAAAATTAAAAACTTGATCAATAGCTCTTTTGGCTGCTGGATACTTATATAGTAATTGTTTTGCCCAAGACATAGGATAAGATCTTAGCCCCCAAAAAAATAACCACGCAAGTGCAAATGCTCTTAAACTGTAAAGCCAAAGCTCAAAGTACGTCGACCCTTCACTGACCCACATAAAGCTTACACTTAAGGTTAAAGACACTAATACCCATGGACTCAAGCTATCTTTAAGAGCGCCGATAAAAGGATTTTGCTTCTTTTTATTAGGGGTGATTACTTTTATATTTCTTATCTTATTAAGATACCTAGTTTCAAACTCAGATTTTGAGCGCCAAACATAAATACCTATTAAAATACCGACCACTATTTTAATAAGAACAACTGATACTAATATCCAAATACCGTATGTCTGATCAATAGAAAGTAAGTTTGATAAATCCATCCACAATTTTTCGATGGCTAAAAAAAGTTTTTCACCAAAGATAAAATATGCCAGCAATAGCGGCTGAACAAAGCCCCATATAGATAATAGAAATATGCCAAGGCTTACTCCAAGAATGTTTCTCCCTAAAACAAAACCAAGTGAATATAAAAAACCTTGTGCGCTAATAGCTAACATAGGGGTAAGTCTTTTTCCCATGGGTGATAGAGATTTTAAAAGAGCTGCAATATTAGAAATTGCTAAACTTGTTTTTATTGCTGTTTTTGTTGAATCTGTTTTTTTACACGCAAATGTTAATAGGACTGCCTGATTGATAGATAAAAAATGACCTGCAAAAGGAATATGTAGTGCATGTAAAAAACTGCCAAGTCCTACCTCAGTAAGAGATTGTAGGGCTGCATAATCACCAATATGGGTGTCTCGATCTACTTCCACTTGCAAGCAAGGATTACACCGATCCAAGTAAATCCTATCCCCAACAAGCGAACGTAAGAAACGGCAATACCTTCTACTTTTAAGTCCCAAATCAAACTTGCCAAAAGTTGCCCAGACATCAGCAAAATAAAAGTTTGCGCGGCTCCCCACTTTGCAATGGCCCATGGTCCGCCAAAAACTAAAATGCAACCAATAATACCTGGCAAAAGAAACCAGATCGAAAATGTTTTAAAATCGATGCTAGGTCTAATAGTATTTGAAAACCAGTCTGCCTTTACTAAAACTAGAGCAAATATTAAAAGAGCTACTATTAAAAGAACAACGGCATTCAACAAAAGAGCGGCACTTAAGCCCCATTGAGATGCAACTTTGCGATTTAAACCTGCCTGCAAAACAACTAAGGCACCTAGGATAGCTGGAGATAATGTGATGATTGGATTCATAGACTTATATGATGATATTTTTGATAAACTTGCAATCATTAATTAAAAATCAGCGAAGTACAGATAGTTTAAATATAATATCAAGTGCCGCGATGATGCCAATAGCTATGGTAAGCTTTCGATCTAAAAGTTTACCCACTTCGATGATGATTTCATTTTTTAAATTAGCCATCTCAGCCCGAACGACTGCGAACTCAGATTTCATCTCTGATCTTACTGCTGTAAACTCGCTATTTGTATCATGGCGAATACTAATTTCTAGCGTCTTTAGATCTTCTTTAGTTGTTAATTTACTATTAATAATTAAGCTCATAATCTCTATGTGCTTTTCGGCTTGCTTTGGAGGAACTCCAGAACTTTCTAAAGATTTCTTAAATTTCAAGGCATCAAATATAATTTCAGTCATGTAAAACCATAGTGCTATGTCTATGCCATAATTAAAATTGTATAAATGCGCTTAGGAATATTGTTTGTCCGTATATCGAATCTTCAATTTCGGATCATTTGGAATATTCTTATCCAACACCCGCTAGTGCCGTTGGCCCGTGCGCCTCAATCAATGCAGCACGGAGAGCTTGGTGCTCAGCTAACTTTAAAAGCGGATCTCTTTTAAAAATCTCAAATGCCGCCTCCCTTGCTTTCATTAAAATTTCAGTATCAGTAATCAAATTTGCTAGTTTAAAGCCAGCAAGGCCTGACTGTCTTGTTCCTAAAATCTCTCCCGCCCCTCGTAGCTTTAGATCTTCATTTGCTATTTCAAAGCCATCATTTGTTGATGCCATGACTTCTGCTCTATGTTTAGACTCTTCACTCACTGCATATCCTAACATTAATACACAATAAGACTTGTGCTTTCCTCTTCCTACACGTCCACGAAGCTGATGTAGTTGTGAAAGGCCAAAACGCTCGGTGTGCTCAATAATAATCATATTAGCATTAGGAACGTCTACACCCACCTCAATAACCGTTGTAGAAACCAAAACTTGAATTTCATTTTTTCTAAAACGCTCCATGGTCTCATCTTTTTCGTCTTCTTTCATTTTACCGTGAAGCAGGCCAAATTTTACTGACGGGTACTTATTTACTAAATCTTCAAATTGTGAAACCGCGTCTTTTAAATCCATTTTTTCAGATTCTTCAACAAGCGGGAATACAATATAAGTTTGGTATCCAAGTTTATTTTTATCAATTATAAATTTATAAATTTCTGCTAAACTACTTTCGCTGCGTAAAACTGTTTTAATAGGAATTCTATTTTTCGGCATTTCTTTAATTAATGATAAATCTAAATCTCCGTAAACCGTCATCGTCAATGTTCTCGGAATTGGAGTTGCGGTCATTATTAAGACATCTGGAGTTAAGCCTTTATTAATAATTTTACTTCTGTGGGCAACCCCAAACCTATGTTGTTCATCAATTACAACCAGACCAAC
>JAGRAL010000172.1 GCA_020434605.1 Bdellovibrionales bacterium | reverse complement strand
GAAAAGATGATTTTAGAAGAGAGATCATGAATTACATAGGGGCTCTATCCATTGAAGGAAAGCGTTTTGATTACAAGTCTAACGAGAGACTATATAAGGCTTTAGAGTTGAAACTTTTTGAAGATCAAAAAGATACGATAAAGCTATCCACTCTGGTTACTTCGGTTGCAGATAAAGATACGCAAGAAAAAATTGATATCGTTCGTTCTCGTCTAATCAAAGACTTTGGCTATGATGAGATTTCTGCAAACGACGTTCTGAGCTATGTGGCAAGTATTTTTGCCCGTGGTGATGCTAAGAAGACGTAATTATGGCTATCGAACAAGATCACAAACGTTTTCGTGATATTGTCAGAGGCAAAATTCGCGAGAACTTCAAAAAATACATAACCCAAGGTGAAATGGTTGGCCGTAGGGAGAAGGAAACGGTTAAGATTCCTATCCCACAAATCGAACTTCCTAAGTTTAAGTATGGTCCTAAGCAACAAGGTGGTGTCGGTCAAGGCGATGGACAACCGGGGGAAGAAGTTGACGGTCAACAAAGTGGTGATCCAACTCAAGCTGGGGATAAACCTGGGGAGCATGGTTTAGAAGTTGATATTTCATTTGATGAGTTGGCTGAAATTTTAGGAGAAGAATTGCAGCTTCCTAGAATCGAACCTAAGGGCAGCAAGCAATTAGAAAGTACAAAGTACAAATTAAAAGGTATGGCACCAGTTGGTCCGTCTAACCTTCGTAATTATAAGGCTTCTTACAAAGAGGCACTTAAAAGATATATGTCAACAGGCACCTACAATCCAGATGACCCTGTGATTGTTCCGATTAAAAAAGATTTGCGCTTTCGCTCTTTTAAACAAGCTACACAACCGCAATCCAATGCTGTTGTCATTTACATCATGGATGTATCAGGCTCAATGGGTGGAGAACAAAAAGAAGTGGTGCGCCTAGAGACATTTTGGATACACACATGGTTAAAACATCACTATAAAGGTCTTCAAACCAGATTTATTATTCATGATGCTGCTGCAAAAGAAGTTGATGAAGATACATTCTTTAAAACCTCTGAAGCAGGGGGAACATTAATATCGTCTGCTTATAATTTATTAAAAAAGATGATAGATGAAGAGTATAACCCCAGCGAGTGGAATATTTATCCATTTCATTTTAGCGATGGAGACAATTGGAGCGCTGAAGATACTAAGTATTGTCTACGCTTACTAAAAGAAGATATCCTAGAAAAAGTAAATATGTTTGGCTATGGTCAAGTAGAGAGCAAGTACGGCAGTGGACAGTTTTTAAAAGACTTAGTAAAAGAGTTTCCAGAAGACGATAAGTTAATTACTAGCCGAGTACCAAACCGCGAAAAAATTCCCGACTCTATTCGTGATTTTTTAGGCAAAGGAAAATAAATGCGTCAGTTACCAGAAGAAATTGATACCGCTAGAAAGCATATCGAAAAATTAGCAAAAGACTATGGCTTAGATTTTTACCCTGTGTCTTTTGAAATGGTAACATATAATCAAATCAATGCTTTTGCTGCGTACGGCGGGTTTCCTACAAGATACCCTCATTGGTCTTTTGGAATGCAATATGAACAGCTAGCTAAGAGTTACGAATACGGCTTATCAAAAATTTATGAAATGGTTGTAAATACGGATCCTGTATATGCCTACCTTATGGAAGGTAATATGCATGTGGATCAAAAAATGGTAATGGCCCATGTGTTTGGTCATGCTGATTTTTTTAAAAATAATAAATGGTTCGAGCCAACAAATAGAAAAATGATGGATGTGATGGCCAACCACGCTACTAGAATTCGCGAGTACAACGATCAGTTTGGACAAGATGTGGTAGAGGCATTTATCGACAAAATAATGAGTATCGATAATTTGATAGATAGATACTCTCCCTATGTGAAGCGTGAAAACAGAGAAGAGAAGAAACAAGAAATCGAAAGAGTAAAAAAATACCACGAGTCAAAGTTTCACGATAGTGACTACCTATCTACGATGAGACCAGAAACAGCATCTGATAAACAAGGAGACGCGGAAGTTTTAAAATATCCGTCTCGTCCCGAAAAAGATGTTTTAGAGTTTTTAATTAACTATGCTCCTCTAGAGCCGTGGCAAGTAGATATTATTTCGATGGTAAGGAGTGAATCCTACTATTTTGCTCCTCAAGGCATGACAAAAATCATGAATGAAGGTTGGGCCTCTTACTGGCACACAACCATGATGACTAAAAACTTACTAGATGATTCAGAGCTAGTTTGCTACGCAGATCACCATGCCGGTGCAGTGTCGATGCATCCGATGGGTTTTAACCCTTATAAGATTGGTCTCGAATTATTTAGAGAAATCGAAGATCGTTGGAACAAAGGACAATTTGGCAAAGATTGGAATGACTGCAACGATGTAGACCAAAAAAAGAATTGGGATAAAAAACTAGGTTTGGGTAGACAAAAGATATTTGAGGTTAGACGAGACTACAATGACGTCACATTTATCGATGAATTTTTAACAGAAGATTTTTGTGTTCGTAATAAAATGTTTGTTTACAGACAAGACGAGAAAACAGGAAAACTAATCGTAGACACCAGAGAATTTCAAAAAACTAAAAAACAATTGTTGTTTCAGTTAACCAATTGGGGTCAGCCGATTATTTGTGTAGAAAATGGAAATCACGAAAATAAGGGTGAGCTCTTGTTGTCGCATTTGCACGAAGGTGTTGATATGCAACCTGACTACATGAAAGAAACCATGAAAGCCATAGCTTACGTTTGGGGAAGACCTGTAAACATGCGTACAATTATGGACGAGGAGGAGCAAATTTTTAGATGGGATGGAAAAGAACATACCTCTAGAAAAACCGGAGAGGCCGCAGTAAATCCTGAAGATGGCGGAGAAAAATAAAAAAATTACCGGTAGACTATCGTCGTAATAAATATCTCAGAAAGTAGATTAAAGCATTTCACAAAAAATAGCTAGACTAGAGTATAAGTAATTGGTCTAGAATTCCCTGAATTCATAAAACAGTTTAAGAATAATGCTTAAATTTACGATAAGTAGACATGACTTATCTTATTGTTTTAATTAATCAAACCGCAAGAATGATCAGAGTAAACAAATGTAGTTTGTTTATACTAATGACCGTCTTGTTGGTTGCATGTGGGGATAAAGAGTTTTTAGAAGATGCTTTGCATGATCAAGAAGAAGGTTCTGGAAATGCCATAGAAATTTCTTCGGGTGATATC
>JAGRAL010000002.1 GCA_020434605.1 Bdellovibrionales bacterium | reverse complement strand
AGTACTCACCATCTTATCGCTTCTAGATTTTAAATGGATCATCAGCGCCTGAATAGCAGAGGGGTTCACCCCACTGATACGGGAAGCTTGTCCTAGGGTTCTAGGCTGAATTCTCTTTAGTTTTTCACACTCTTCCATTGATAGTCCCTTAATCTCAGAGAATACAATGTTGGAAGGTATCTGAGTTGACTCCATATGGGTGGCCTGTCTGATTAGCTCGTTTTGCTTTTCTATGTATCCCTCATACTTAATAAGGATCTCCACGGGCTCATAAACATTTTTATCCTCAGGTATATCAATAGGAAAAATCTTAAGATCTAAAAAATTAATTTCATGTCTACGAAGTAAAACTGAAAGCGGTGTAGGGTTTTTAAGGGCAGGGGTATTGAGTATGGCAACCTCTTTTTGTCCTGCGTCATTTGGGTAGATTATAAAATTATTCAATGATTCTAATAGTTTATGGCGGTCGCTGATAATCTTTCCGACTCTCTCGGCCTTTTCTTCAGAAACTAAACCAGCGTCCATTCCAACCTTATGTAACCTATCGTAAGTATTGTCTTCTCTTAAAACAAGGCGGTGCTCGGCACGTGACGTGAACATGCGATAAGGTTCTTTTGTACCCTTCGTTACAAGGTCATCGATAAGTACACCAATATATGCTTCGTGACGTTTTAATATCAGAGGTTCTTTTTCTAAAACTTTTCTCGCAGCATTTGTTCCAGCAACTAGACCTTGCGCCGCTGCCTCTTCATATCCGCTAGTACCATTAATTTGACCTGCTAAAAATAAATTTTCAATTCCCTTAGTTTCTAACGAGTGGTGAAGTTGAGTTGGCTCAATAAAATCATATTCAACAGCGTAGCCTGGGCGAACCATCTTAACATTTTCTAAACCCGGAATGGTTTTTAAAAATTCATACTGAACATCTTCAGGTAAACTAGTTGATATACCTTGTAGATAAATCAAATCCGAATTTAAACCTTCTGGCTCTAAAAAAGTTTGGTGGTTTGCTTTTTCTGCAAACCTTGTCACTTTATCTTCTATGCTAGGGCAGTAACGGGGGCCTTGCCCTTTAATCATTCCGCAAAACATAGGAGATTTATCTAAATTACTTCGGATAATTTCATGTGTTTTTTCTGTCGTTCTTGAGAGGTAGCAAGCGATTTGTCTTAGCTCGACATTTTTAGGGCTATGAACGCTGAACGGATAATATTCTTCATCACCCCAGTGCTCTTCTGTTTTTGAAAAATCAATGCTAGATGCCAATAGGCGAGGGGGGGTTCCTGTTTTTAATCTTTGTACTTCAAACCCCATTTGCGCTAACTGATCAGATATCCCGACAGTTGCCTTATCTCCCACTCTACCACCACTTTTTTGTTCTAAGCCCATATGCATAACCGCATTCATAAAAGTGCCGGTCGTAATCACTACCGAATGAGAGGAAATCTTAGACCCATCTTCTAAAACAACTCCAGTTACAAGATTTCCTTTTAGTTCTAGGGACTTAACCTCACCCAAACGAACGTCTAGTCCAGGGGTATTACGAAGAGTTTCACCCATAAATTGGCAATATAGGTCCTTATCTGCCTGCATTCTTGTTCCACGAACTGCAGGTCCTCTTGTAGAATTTAATCTTTTAAACTGAATACAGGTTTTATCCGCGGCAATTCCCATCATTCCGCCTAAAGCGTCGATCTCGCGGACCATATGACCTTTGGCTAGGCCACCAATAGATGGGTTACAGCTCATATAACCAATACGATCTAAATTTGTAGTAACAAGTAAAACTGAGGAGCCTAAGCGTGAAGCGGCAAGGCATGCTTCAATTCCTGCATGACCGGCACCAACTACAATTACGTCATAGACTTTATTTGCCAATGCAAAACTCCCTAAACACACGGTCCATTACTTCATCATCGAATCGTTTACCAAGTATCTCGTGTAAACTTACTATTGCCTGTTGTAATTCAACCGCAATAAACTCTTGAGATGCCTTTTCTATAAACAATTTCTTAGCCCTTTGCACACTATCTTTAATAATTGTAAAAAGCTCAAAGTGACGGGACTGGAAAACAACAGCCGAATCATAGCTATAGCTTTCTTTTAAAATACTTTCGATTAGATCAAGGATTTTAGAGACACCATCTCCACTTACTGCACTATATGCAATTTGAGAAAGGGGTTTGATCAGGGTATTAGGTTTAGCGGACTTACCTGTATCAGACTTTGAAAAAAGTAAACTATAGTTTTGCTCTTTTAAATAGGGCTGAACATCCTCAGGAATACTTACATCTTCTGGCGAAAGTACTACAAACAAATGGTCAGCCTCTTCCATCGCTCGCTTAGATTTTTCTATTCCCAAGCGTTCAACTTTGTCGCTAGTTTCATGTATACCCGCCGTATCACTTAACTTTACTAAAATACCGCCAAGACTTAATTCCGCCTCGACAACGTCTCTTGTTGTACCGGGTATATCACTTACAATTGCCTTTTCTTGCGAACAAATAGCATTTAGTAGGCTTGATTTTCCTGCGTTAGGTCTTCCCACAATACTAATATGAAAACCTTCTTTGATAATTCGACCCGCATTATATGTAGATAATATTTGCGAGGTTTTTTGCTCGATTTCATTTAAAAATAGTAAGCATTTGTCATAGTCCAAAACATCGATATCTTCTGTAGAAAAATCTATGCTTGCTTCTAGGTTTGCGAGCACAAAAACAATCTTCTCTTCAAGAACGGCTACTTGCTTCGAAAGATCTCCCTTTAATTGACGAAGAGAAATTCTTGCCGCCTGCTTAGATTGACTTTCAATAAGTGAAAGTACACTTTCAGCCTGCGCTAGATCAATTCTTTGATTCATAAATGCACGATATGTAAATTCACCGCGTTTTGCTGAACGAGCCCCTGAAGAAATTAAGTTTTGTAAAAGTTCATTCACAACAACAGGCGAGCCGTGACAGGATATTTCTACCGATTCTTCACCAGTAAAAGATTTTCCTTTAGCAAAATAGGCTACGACAACTTCATCTAAAACTGTCGAATTAGAAATGTCATAAAAGTTTGTAAGATGTAGAGTGTGAGATTTAATATCCTTAATAAGCTTTGGACAAAGCTTACGTAAGATAGCAAGAGAATCTTTACCACTCATTCTAATGACGGATATTCCACCGTGCCCTTGCGGAGTCGCTAGGGCACAAATAGTATCGTCAGTGAAGTAGCCTTCCATAACTAAGCATTATTGTGGTGTCTGTCATTACGTGGCCCACGTCTGCCACGTCCACCAGAGTTTTTTAATCCCGCTGGGAATACTTTGATTTTTTTAAATAATCCGTCTCCCACAGACTTACTCTTCACGCGGTCATCCTGAGCTAGGTGCTGGTGAATTACTTTTCTATCTTTAGGGGGAAGGGCTCTGAAATATACTGATTTATTTTTAGTTAGCGCAATGTTCTTTAGTTTTTCAGCAAGGTCGACTAGTGCTGCGCTTGATTTTTCTCTAAAGCCATCTGTATCAAAAACTAGTTCCGTTTTTAAGTCTGGTAAATTGTGTTGCAACACACGCTTCACATAAAACTGTAGGGCATCTATCAACATGCCATCTTTGTCTGTGAATAGGGCCTTTTGGTCTTCTCCGCCCTTAAACTCCACTAAAATATGATCTGTTTCTTGGTGAACTGTAAATGTCATATTTAGTTGTAGAGAGGCAAGGATCGTCTCTAGTTGTTGTTCGATAATGTCTTCAACTTCTTTATCTACGCTCGATGTAGAGCCACCTAAACCAAATAATTTCTTAATAAAACTCATACTTCCTCCGTTACGATTTACTCATAAGTATTTTTTGTTGGATCACTGCGAACAAGGTGCTTACAAAAATATAAAGGGTAAGACCACTAGGCAGGGCCACCATCATTGCAGTGAATACGATAGGCATTATTGCCATAACTTTTTGTTGTGCTGGATCCATTGTTGTTGGTGTTAGTTTTTGCTGGGCAAACATAGTGATACCCATTAACACCGGTAGAACATAGAATGGATCTTTTAAACTTAAATCTTTAATCCATAGAAAAAATGGACTCTGATAAAGTTCGATACTTTGTCCTAAGACCTGATATAGCGCTAGAAAGATGGGTAATTGTAACAGCATTGGTAAGCAACCACCCATAGGGTTAACTTTGTGCTCTTTAAAAATAGCCATCATTTCTGTATTTAGTTTTGTAGGATTATCTTTATATTTAGCTCTTAGTTCTGTCAGAAGAGGTTGGATTTTTTGCATCCCCTTCATTGATTTATAAGACATTACGTTAAACGGTAGCACCAAAAGTCGCACTAAAATTGTAAGTAAGATGATGGCTAATCCGTAATTTTTAAATAGTTCATAAAAGAACTGTAGTAATTTAAGAATCGGCTTGGCGATAATGCTAAACATTCCAAAGTTTACAACATTTGTAAATCTCGAATCAATTTCACTCACAATCGACATTTTTTTAGGACCAAGATAAGCAATATATGAAAGCTCAATAGAGGTTTGTTTTACCGGTGAGTAAGTCAACTCGGCATAAGAAACCGGTTGTACTGAACCTTTCGGAGTTTTTTGATATGTTTTTAAAGAGGGGATTACTGCTGATTTATCAATTAAACCAGTCGCAAAGTAATGTGAATTTAATGAAACCACTGCAACTTGCTCATAGTCTTTGTTAAGAGGTTCGCCCGCATTGTATATATGTCTTTCTTCAGAGTTATTGGCATTTACAAATAGCTCTTGTCTCTCGTAAGACGGTTTAAAAATAGAAGTTTCAGCTTTTGGGCCTGATAGATCGACTAGATAATTATTAATCGTAGGAGTTTGCTCTTTTTGAGAGTTAACTTCAATTTTTGCAGTAATAGAGTAGGTATCGGGATGCACTTCATATATTTTTTTAATACTAACATTATCACCTTTGTATGTACCAACATACGTGTTGTCAGTTACCTTCTCGATATCAAAAAACATTGGCTGACCATCTGCAAGTGTCGTTTCAAATGAAGAAATATCAATGCCGTTATAAAATTGTATAGGCTCTTGTTCGCGGTCTTTAAAGTGAGTTAAAATAATGTTTTTTAACCCCATACCTTTTGTAGAGATAGAGAAGGTCATATTCTCATTCTTTACATCTATTAACTTCTCTTCTTTAGTTACAATAACTTTAGACTCAACCGCGACAGGAACTTCTTTACCTGGAGTTGCTTCTGGTAAGTCCGCGGCAGGGTTAGCTGGTGCTGTTTGGGGTACTGGAGCCCCTCTAGTTGGCCCATACTTTTGAGCCATGTAATAATCCCAACCCACCCAAATAAGGATCGCAAGCGCAATCGCCAAAAGGGTATTCTTGTCTAAAAAAGATTTATTCTCTTCCATTATTGTTTCCTCTTGTTTGGTAAATAACTAGGGACTGGATCGTAGCCGTAAGAGTTCCATGGGTGGCAACGAGAAAGTCTTTTGATGGTTAGTAATAATGCTTTAAAAAAAGAGTGCTGCTCAAAGGCTTCTTTCGCATAGTCTGAGCACGAGGGATCAAACCTGCAATTACCACCGAAATAGCTGCTTAGATATATTTTATAAAAATGAATAGCCATCAAACTAAGTTTACTAAAAAACTTTGTCAGAGGCCCGATCAAGAGCACTAATAAAGTCGTTGTGTTCGATGGTTTTAAAGAAGTTCTTTTCATTCGCCCGTATTACCACATTTAAATCTATGGATTTATTAAAGGTTTTTGACCTAAAATAATCTCGTAGCCAACGCTTTAACCGATTTCTGATAACACTCGATCCCACTTTTTTAGGAATAGTCCATCCAAATCTGGAGTGATCTAAGCCATTTTCTTTAAACACAAGCAGCATCCAACGAGTAGAGCTGCAGCGTTTTCCATTATTTTGTAGTGAGAAAAAATCGGATTTGCGTCTTAAGCTGACGAGCTTATTTGCCACCGATAGATACCGCTAATCTTTTACGGCCTTTGGCACGTCTACGGCTTAAAACCTGTTGTCCGCTTTTTGTGGCCATTCTGGCGCGGAAACCATGAGAAGTCTTTCTTCTTTTTTTACTTGGTTGATATGTACGCTTCATCGCTAACTCCTTGATACGACTGCTTTAACGTCTGTTTGAAAACCTGTTTGCAAGTTGCGCAATAAAACATCATGCGTCCAACAAAGTCAAGATGTTGAAAAGTCTTGAATAAGTTGTTATATCCCGCGTAGATTTCTGGGGATAAAGGGACTAAAAAATAGCCATGATAGATGAAAAAAATACCATTTTAAGTACTGATGTAAGCTTTTGGGAGCAGGTTAAGGATAATTTAACCAAAAAGAACTCCGGAAATAAGCTACTACAAACCTGGTTTGAGCCTACAACTTTGGTTAATACTGAAATGCGCGATAACGGTAAGTGTTTCTATCTAGGGGTCCCTAATGAATTACATAAATATTGGCTTGCTGAAAATTTTTTAGATAAGATTTTCGAAGAGATTTCGCAGATTTACACTAAACCCTTTCAGGTAGATCTGATTGTTACTGGGCAAGAATTAAACTACAAAAAAGAAGAACCAAAAGAGGATGTTTCTGCCACATTGATGGAGCAGATCAATAAGCCTGACTCTTCTTCTAAGAGAAAGTCTTTTTTAAATAATGACTACTTATTTAATACATTTGTGGTTGGTCGCAATAACGAGTTTGCCCATGCAGCCTGCTATAATATTGCTGATAATCCTGGTAAATCTCCAGAGTATAATCCTCTGTTTATTTGTGGGCCTACTGGTATGGGTAAAACCCACTTATTAAATGCCGTTGGTAATCATATTAGCCAGCGTTTTCCTCAATTAAAAATTAGCTATTTTTCTGCAGAACGCTTCTTAAATGAATGTATTTCGGCTATTCGCCATAAAGAGACGGATAAGTTTCGTAAAAATTACCGCGAAGGTTTTGATATTATGCTAGTCGATGATGTGCAAATATTAGGGCGCGGTGAATCTGTCCAAGATGAATTTTTCTATCTTTTAGATGACTTTATTTCTAAAGGAAAACAAGTTGTCGTGGCCTCTGATAGAATGCCTAAGGATATTCAAGCTCTCGCAGATCGTATTCGTACTCGTTTAGAGTGGGGTGTGATTGCGGATATTCAAATGCCTGATTTTGAAACTAGAATGGCTATCCTTAGATATAAAGCCGAGCAGCGTGGAATCAAACTTCCCGAAGAAGTGATTACCTATATAGCTAAAATATCAAAGCGTTCTATTCGTGAATTAGAAGGTAATCTGAATAAGCTAAAAATGTATACTGAGCTGCAAGGATTACCAATCAACAATGATTTGGCTAAGCAAGTACTCTCTACTCATTCTAACGAGGGCTCTGTTTTGACTATCCAGGATATTCAAAAGCTAGTCGCTGACCACTTCAATGTTAAGCAAATTGATTTAAAGGGTACTAGCAGAAGTAAGCCATTAGTGGTTGCAAGACAAGTTGCTATGTTTTTAGTTAAAAATCACCTTGATAAGTCTCTTCAAGATATTGGGAGAGCATTTGGTGGCAGAGATCATTCAACTGTTATAAATGCACTCAGACGTGTGCAAAATCAACAAGAGAAAGACTCTGATTTACGTAAAGATATTGAAGACTTAGAATCACGCATACACAACTTAACAGGTGTGTGAATGTGTGGTGTTGATTAGGGTGTGAATAAGGTTGTGTTTAAGATTGTGAACTGATTTATACACAATTTCGTACCCTGAAAAGCTAAGAAATATTGTTAGACTTGTGTGAGAGAATAATTAAATAAAACAACTAGTTAGTGAGTTATACCAATTATCAACGTTCCTACTACTACTACTAGTTTATATATATAAAGAGTAATAGATATATAAGGGTGAAATATGAAGATACAAATCGATAAAGCAGAACTAATCAATATGTTGGCTAAAACACAAAACATTGTTGAAAAACGAAACACCATGCCCGTTTTAGTAAATGTTCTTTTAGAGGCAGCAAAAGGTCAGCTAAAGATATTTGCAACGGATTTAGAAGTTAGTCTTACAGATTTTACAGAAGCTGAAGTTTTAGAAGAAGGAAAAGTAGCACGGTTCCTAGTTTGAATATTCACCAAAAATTCGCAAAATATCCCAAT